>DATJIU010000033.1:0-17229 GCA_035492855.1 Dongiaceae bacterium
ATTCAAATCGCCCACGAGCATAAACACCGGGATGACGCTCAGGCCCATGGCAATTTCGTACGAAATCATCTGCGCGCTCGACCGGATGCCGCCGAGGAATGGATATTTGGAATTGGCGGAATAGCCCGCCAGCACCAGGCTGTACACGCCCAGCGAGACAAACCCAAATGTGTAGAGAATGCCCACGTTCAGGTTGGCGATGACCATGTTTTGCTGGCCCAGCTTGGACCCGAACGGAATGACCGCCAGGTTGAGGATGGCGGGGATCAGCGCGATGGCTGGCGCGAGCACGTAGTACACCTTGCGCACGTGAGCAGGCGTGAAGTCTTCCTTGAAGAAGGACTTCACGGCATCGGCGATGGGTTGCAGCAGACCGAGCGGGCCCACGCGGTTCGGCCCCATCCGGCCCTGGATGAACGCGCACAGGCGGCGCTCCAGCGGCACGACATAGGCCACCATGCCCATCAAAACGGCGAACACCGCAATTACCTTAACAAGCGTAAATATTACGGTTTGCGTCGTCGCATCCAAATTGTTGAACCAGTCCATTGTCTTTGCTTTGTCCGGACCGAATCTAAATCGGCACTGTCACCCCGGTATCGCCCAAACCGGCCCAGGTCAGCCCGGCGAAGGCGGGGACGTCTTTCGCCATCTGATTAAACAGACCTTCGATGGTCAGGAACCCATCCTGTCCGGTGACGTTATACACGAGGTCGTGCAGGAAATCCCATTCGGCCCGGGCGTGTCCCGGCGGTTCCACCGCCTGCATGAACTTCTGCACCCGGCCCTTGATGTTGGTGAACGAGCCACGTTTCTCCGGCGCGGCGCAGCCAGGCAGCTGGTAATGCGCCTGCCGCACAGTGTCAGTCTGCTTGATGTCACTCACCACGAGCAAATCGAGTTTGCCCAGCAGTTCCGGGCCAAAGCCGTGCTTGGTCAAATCTTCACCGAAAACCAGGAGCGTCTTGATTTTGCCGCTCTGAATTTCCTGGGCGATCTTGGAAAGGTTGCTGCCGGGTTCCGCCGGGCAGATACCCGTGAGCCGCGCGCCGTTCGTGTTGGGATTCTTGTCGGTGCTGACGAGCAATTGGTCACCCACGCCGATCCGCGTCACAGTATCGCTGAGGGCGCCGAGCTGGGCCTTGAGCTTGCCGAGCAGCCACAGTTCTTCGTTGGTCTGTTGCGAAGAGGCAATGATGGCCGCTGAACCGGCCGGGCACGCCTTCAGTTTTTGCCCGATTTCCGTGAGCGCCGTCTGCCAGGTGCTGGCCTCGGCCATGCCGCCGGCTGTGCGCCGGCGCACCTCCGTCAACCGGGCGGGGTCATGGACCCATTTGTAATTCAGCCGGCCGTAATCGCACATCCACGGTCCGTTCACGCCGTCGTTCTCGCGCGGCACGTAGCGGTAAATCTTCCCTTCGCGCGAGCCGATGATGATGTTGCAGCCGGTGCCGCAACTGGTGCAGATGCCCTTGGTTTCCTTGAGAAACCACACGCGCATCTGGAAGCGGAAATCCTTGGAGGTGAGCGCGCCCACGGGGCAGATGTCCACCGTGTTGAGCGTGTAATTGTTGTCGAACGCCGTGCCCGGAAAGGTGGCAATGGTGTTGTAGCTGCCGCGGTTGACGATGCCCAGCTTGTCGTCATGCGCGATGTCGCGGGTGAACCGGATGCAGCGGGTGCAGAGGATGCAGCGTTCGGCATCCAGCATGATGCGGGGGCCGAGGTCCACCGCCTTGGGCTTGTGTACCTTGGCCTCCACGAAGCGGCTGGCGCTCTGGCCGTAGTCCACCGAGTATTCCTGCAACTTGCATTCGCCGGCCTGGTCACAAATGGGGCAGTCGAGCGGATGATTGATGAGCAGCGATTCCAGCACACCCTCGCGCATCTGTTTCACGCCCGGGGTCTCGGTGTAAATTTCCATGCCCGGCGAGAGCGGGGTGGCGCAGGCGATGGCCGGCCGGGGGGACTTGGCAATCTTCGGCGTGCCGTCGGGATTGATGATGGGCTTGCGGTCCGGGCCCAGCGCGGGGGTACCGAATTCCACGAGGCACATGCGGCAGTTGCCGGCCACGGGCAGCTTGGAATGATAGCAATAATGCGGCACGTCCACCTTCACCGCCTCGCAGGCCTGGATCATGGTGGTGGGCGTGAGCTTGCCGGACCAGTCGGGCATGAGCCGGGGCACTTCGACTTCGCGCCCGTTGACCTTCACCTTGATCTTTTCGACCGGCGGCGGTGCGGGCTTGGTTTCGGTTGAGGCGGCGGTTGACATGGCAATCAATGGGTCGGGGCGGCAGTTTCCTGGGGCCGTCCGGCCGGAGCCGCCGACTGCGCCCGGCGCGCCTCGTCCGCGGCGCCCTTGGCCACAAATTCGTCCTGAAACTTCGCCACAAAGCTTTGCACCGGCCACGAGCAGGCTTCGCCGAACGCGCAGATGGTGCGGCCGCCCGGGATGTTGTCGGCGATTTTCTTGAGGTACTCGGCGTCCTGTTTGCGGCCGTCGCCGTGGGTGAGCCGGTGCAGGGTCTTGCTCATCCAGAGCGAGCCTTCGCGGCAGGGCGTGCACTGGCCGCAGCTTTCGTGCGCGTAAAATTCGCTGAGATTGGCCAGCGCCTCCACGATGTCCACGCTGTCATCCATCACGATGATGGCGCTGGAGCCGCTCATGGTGCCGGCCTGCAGGAGCGAGTCGAAATCATAGGGCAGGTCGAGCATATCTACCTCCTGCTCCACATCCTTGCCATCCACCTTGCGCTTGAGCTTGAACTTCTCGCCGGCCTTCAAAATCTTGGACGACGAACCGCCGGGAATGACCGCCTTCAGCTTGCGGCCGTCGCGCAAACCGCCGCCGAACGCGGGGTCGTTGATCAGTTCGCCGATGGTGGCCTTGCCGACTTCAATCTCGTAATAGCCAGGCCGCCTGACCTGGCCGCTCAAACTGACGATGCGCGTGCCGGTGTTGTTGGGCGTGCCGAGCTTGGCGAATTCCGCGCCGCCCATGTTCACAATGTGCTTCACGTTACACAACGTCTCCACGTTGTTGACGATGGTGGGGCACATGTAGAGGCCGAGCACTGCGGGGAAATAGGGCGGCTTGATGCGCGGATAGGGGCGCTTGCCTTCGAGCGATTCGATGAGGCCGGTTTCCTCGCCGCAGATGTAGGCACCGGCGCCGCGGTGGACGTGGATCTCCAGGTCGTAGCCGCTGCCCAGAATGTTTTTGCCCAGGAAATTTTTGGCGCGGGCCTCTTTCAGCGCCTGATTCAACTGTTTGGCCCCCTGGGGCATTTCGCCGCGGATGTAGATGTAGGCCAGGTGCACGTCATTGGCGAAGCACGAAATGATCATGCCCTCAATGAGCTGGTGCGGGTCCTTGTGGATGATCTGGCGGTCCTTGAAGGTGCCGGGCTCGGATTCGTCGGCGTTGCAAATCAGGTAAATCGGCTTGCCACTCTTGCGATCCACAAAGCTCCATTTGAGGCCGCACGAAAAGCCGGCGCCGCCGCGACCGCGCAGGCCGGAGAGCTTGACGTCATCGCGAAGCTGCTCCTGGGGGGATTTTTTTTTGCCGTCCGGCAGGTCGAGCGGCGCTAGGGCCAACGCCTTTTTGAGGGCGGCGTAACCCCCGTGCTTCAAATAGCATTCCATATCCGGGGTGTAGCCCGGTTCGTCGGCATATTTGAGGACTAATTTAAACTCCTGTGGCATATCAGCGGCTTGACTCCCCCTTTGAAAGATTTACGCTATTCCCCGCCTCGTTTTGCCCGATGGTGTAACGGTAGCACAACAGACTCTGAATCTGTTTGTCATGGTTCAAATCCATGTCGGGCAACCATTCCCCATTTACGATTTTGGATTTACGATTGACGAGTTTCACCGGCAGCCTCCTACAATCTCATCCGCCTTGGTCTTGCTGACGCCTTCGTAGAAGGCGTCGTTGACCATGATGACGGGTGCGGTGCCGCAACTGGCGAGACATTCAACGAATTCGACCGTGAACTTTCCGTCCTTCGTCGTTTGCGGGCCGTGCGCGTGCGCATCCAGGCCCAGCTGCTCGCAAAAATGTTGGTGCAGGGCGTACGAACCGCCCAGGGCGCAACTCAGCGTGCGGCAGACCTTGATCTGGTATTTGCCCACCGGCTGCTGCCGGAACATGGGATAAAACGTGACCAATTCGTACACGTTGATCGGCTGGAGGCCGAGCTTGGCGGCGGTCCATTCCACCGCTTCCTGCGAAATCCACCCGAAATGTTCCTGGAGCGCGTGGAGCAGCATGAGCGACGCGCTGCGCTTCACGGGATAATGCGTGATCAGTTCGTCAATTTCGGCTTCTAACGGCGCTGGAATGGCAAAACTCATCGGTCACATTCTCCCATGACAAAGTCCAGTGAACCCAGGATGGCCACGGTGTCGCTCATCATGTGCCCCGGCATCAGGTGCGAGAGGATGCTCAGGTTCACAAAGCTGGGGCTGCGGATCTTCATGCGGTACGGCGTGCCGCCGCCCTTGCTGTTCAGATAAAAACCCAGTTCACCCTTCGGGTTTTCGTGGCCAAAATAGATTTCGCCGGGCGGACAATTCACCCCTTCGGTCACCAGCATGAACTGATGGATCAATTCCTCCATGCTCGACAACACCTTCTTTTTGGCGGGCAGGACGATTTTGCCATCGGTCACGTTCACCGGCTCCTTGGTGGCATTGTCGAAGCCGCCGGGAATCTTGTCCAGGCACTGGTGAACGATGCGCACGCTCTGCCGCATTTCCTCCATGCGCACGAGGTAGCGGTCATAACAATCGCCCACGGAACCGACGGGCACGTCAAATTCGAGTTCGGGATAGCACAGGTACGGCTGGTCCTTGCGGAGGTCATAAGACACGCCGCTGGCGCGCAGGTTGGGCCCGCTGAGGCCGTAATCAATGGCCGTTTCCTTGGAAATAACGCCGACGTCCTTGGTGCGGTCCACCCAGATCCGGTTGCGGGTGAGCAGCGTTTCCATTTCGGTGATGTTGACCACCACTTCCTGGAGGAACTGGCGCACCGCGGCGCACCAGCCGGGCGGGGTGTCACGCGACACGCCGCCAATGCGCGTATAGCTGGTGGTGAACCGCGCGCCCGAAAGCGACTCGCACAGGTTGTAAATTTTTTCGCGTTCGGTGAACGTGAGCAGAAACACCGTCAGCGCCCCCACATCCATCGCAAAACAACCGACGCCCAACAGGTGCGAGGAAATCCGCGCCAGTTCGGCGCAGATGACGCGGATGTACTGGCAGCGCGGCGGCAGCTTGTCGTGGATGCCCAAGAGCTTTTCCACGGCGAGCGCGTAGGCCACGTTGTTGGCCAGCGGCGCCAGGTAATCCAGCCGATCCGTGTAGGGAATAAACTGCGTCCACGTCATGTTCTCGGCGATTTTTTCATCGCCCCGGTGCAGGTAGCCGATGTCCGGCGTGGCCTTGGTGATGATTTCGCCGTCGAGCTCCAGCACAATGCGCAGCACGCCGTGGGTGGAGGGGTGCGACGGGCCCATGTTGAGCACCATCTTTTCACCCGACATATCCTGCAACTCTTCGTCGCTGGGACGCGGCAACTGCTTGGCGGCCGCTGCGGCCGAGGCGGCGGTGTCGCGAATTTCAATTTCGTGGACTTCGGACATGGCAATCAGTTCTCCGGCACCCGCACCCGCGGTTCGCGGGAAATGGCGTCGGGCGCGCCCGGCGCAGTAACAAATGGACCGCCCTCAATGGGTGCGGTCTGGCTGAAGGCCACCTCGGGCAGCTCGCTCGGCTTGCCGGTGACCGGGAAATCCTTGCGCAACGGGTGATATGGATAGCCCTCCCACATGATGATGCGCCGCAGGTCGGGATGGCCGCGGAAGCGGATGCCCATCATGTCGTAAATTTCGCGTTCGTGCCAGTCGGCCGTGCGCCACACCCCGGTGACGGTGGGAAGCTCGGATTTTTCCTCGCTTACTTGGGTATAGATGCGGAGGTATTCCTTGGTAGCAATGCCGTAAAGGTGGTACACCACCGTCCAACGCGGGTCGGTGCCGTAGTTGTCCACGCTGGAAACATCCACAAGGTAGTCAAACCCCAATTCGTTCTTGGCCACCGTGGAAATTTCGGCAATGTGCTCGGCATCCGCGAGGCGGAGCGAGATTTCGCCACGGAACTCCGTCCACTCGGGGAGCAGGTCGCCGAACCGGGCTTGAAGTTTTTTGGCTGAAAGCGTCGCTGTCATCAAATGCCTGGGCCGGGGTCAGGATTCGCGGCGGAAGGCCGACATGGCCACCGTGTTCCGGAGCACCGGTTCGGTGCGAATCTGGTTTTGCAGCTTCATGAGCGCATCCAGGAGCGCCTCCGGACGCGGGGGACAGCCGGCGACATACACATCCACCGGCAAAATGTGGTCCACCCCCTGCAGCACCGCGTAACTGCGGTACATGCCGCCGGTGGAGGCGCACGCACCCATGGCAATGACCCATTTGGGCTCGGCCATTTGGTCGTAAATGCGCTTCACCGACAGGGCCATCTTGTAGGTCACCGTGCCGGCCACGACCATCACGTCGGACTGCCGGGGCGAAAACCGCATGACCTCCGACCCAAATCGCGAGATGTCGAACCGGCTGGCGCCGGCAGCCATCAGTTCAATGGCACAGCACGCCAGACCCATCGGCATTGGCCAGAGGGAATTCTTGCGAAACCAATTGAGGGCGGCGTCCAACCGCGTATGAATTACATCCCCCTCAATCTTGGAATTGTATCCGATCTCGGTGTTGCTTTGCATAGTTCAGAGCGCTTTCGCCCTGACCCGGTGAGGTTAATCAGCCCCCGGAGTCGAGGCAAGTTGAATGCGTGAATCTTTTCACAAAGTGCCCAAAACGCGGGGTGGGGCGGCCTTGACAAACGTGGTCGCGCGCAAATAGATGGGCTCCATTTTCTCGCCGGAAATAAAATTTTCCCGTTGGGCCGCCAGGCAACCCACGGCCGCAGCGGTGGGAAACACCACCTGCCCGGCGGGGAACCACTTGTTCACCTCCGGTCCGATAATGACAGCGGAACTGTCAACCGCATTAAAAAACTCCGATAACGTTATTAGTCTTAATGAAGACAGTTCTGCTAATGCTTTTCCCGCAATTTCGTGTTCGGCCACATAAAGTTCGCCGCGCTGGGCGTCCACCACCACGGCGGCTCTTCCCCGAAATCCTTCAGTTTGGGCGGCGGCGGCAATACTTTCAACACTGCTGATTCCCAGCAACTTCACGTCGCCGGCCAGTTGCCAGCCCTGCGCCAAGGCAATCGCCCCGCGAATACCAGTATATGACCCGGGCCCCAGGCCTACCGCCAGGCATTCCACTTGGGCACGTTTGATTTGTGCTCTCGACAGTACCTGCTCCACCAGTGCCAGCGGGGCCACATTTTGCCCCGCCGCCTCACTGGCTTCGGCCAGCAGATGGGAAGAGCCGTCGGCCGCGCTTTCCACCAGCGCCACACTCCGTTGGGGTGAGGAAAACTCAAAGGCCAATATCTTCATAGGTAATGCGCCGATCGGTTTCGTTGAGCGCTTCCATCTTTACAATGCGAAATTTCTGAAAAAAACGGCTATCGGACCATTTATCTACCCATTCGATAACGGTAACGCCTTCCGGGTTACCATATTCTTCCAGTCCGGCGCCGCGAATCTGCTCCATCGTATCCAACCGATACAAATCCAAATGAAACAGGGACATTTTCCCGGACCGGTATTCGTTGACGAGGGCAAACGTGGGTGAATGGACTTTCTCGGTGATCCCCAGTCCCCGCGCGAGACCTTTGACAAGCTGGGTTTTGCCCACACCCAAATCACCGGACAGCCCGATCACCCAGCCCCGCTGGACTTCACGCGCCCAGGCAACGCCGAGGCTCTCGGTCTCCGCCGGGCTATGGGTGATGATTTCCACGCAGTCTGGTTTTGATTGGTTCAGAACTAACCTTCGTGGCCGATAGCTTAACGATTTCCGGCGTGGCGCGCCATCTTGCAAAATAATTGGCGGTTGAAGGAGCACAGCCAAGCCCGGGAAAGGCTGTGCAACGGTCTCCCATTTTCATTGGGCCACCCGGCGGAGTGTTTAAATGGTGTCTTCCATCGGCTTGACAAATATCTCCTTCCGGCTGAATAAGTGACACCGTCGCTGGTAACCCTACTGTGCTCATTATTTGTTGAATTCATATTCCGCCGCCCGACCACAAACATGAAAATCCGTTATTTCCTCATTGGTGCAGCTGCCATTCTGTTCGCCTTGGGCCCGGCTCGCGCCACTGAGTTTTATGTCAATGGGAACAATCCCAATCCGGCGGCACCCTTCGCGAGTTGGGACACCGCCGCCACGAACATTCAGGACGCCATTGATGCAGCGAAAGTCAGCGACACCATTTGGGTAACCAATGGCATTTACCAAACCGGGGGCAGAGTTGTGACCGGGGGATTGACCAATCGGGTGACCCTCGACAAGGCGGTGACCGTTCAAAGCGTCAACGGGCCGCTGGCCACCATCATCCGGGGAAACGGTGCCACCAACGGGACCAATGCCGTGCGCTGCGCTTGGCTGACCAACAATGCCCAGCTGGTTGGTTTCACATTGGAAGGTGGCGCCACGCGGACCTCGGGCAGCACTGACGTGCAATATGGCGGCGCGGCATACTGCTACTCCGGCAGTGCCTTTTTGGCCAACTGCATCATTCAATCCAACAATGCCGCAGGCTATGCGGGCGGTGTGTTCCAAGGGTCGGTGAACAACTGCGCGTTCATCGGAAATAATTCCGGCCTGTTGGGCGCCGCGGCCTTTATGGCCAACATGTATAACAGCACCGTGGTAAGCAATATCCATGGCGGGGTGTACGGGGGCACCCTCACCAACTGCATCATCTATTTCAACAGCGCGGGAGCAAATTATACCGGCGGCAACCGCCGATATTGCTGCACCACGCCCGCCTCCGCCGGCGCGGGCAATATCGCTTTGGCTCCCCAATTGGCCGCCGACGGCATCCACCTCAATGCCGATTCGCCCTGTCACGGCGCCGGGACCAACGCCCTTTCGGCCACCGACATTTTCGGCCAGCCGTGGGGCGATCCGCCTTCCATGGGCTGCGCCGAATGGTCGGGAAAGCCTACCACCGGACAGCCCACCATCAAATTGAACGCCGCCGGCAACTGGTTTACCCTGAGCGCCTCCATCGCCAGCACCGTGCCCCTGACCTACTATTGGAGCCGCGACGGCGGGCTCGTGCCGGATGCCGGCCCGTTTGACCTGGCCGATGCGACCAATCAATTAAGCATTACCCTTCCCGGTTACCTTGCCGGAAATTATCAGCTGGTGCTTAGTAATGCATACGGCAGTGTCACCAGCGCGCCGGTGGCGCTGGTGGTTCATTATGTGGATCCCACCAGCACCCAGCCGGCACCGCCTTATCTGGCCTGGGCCTCAGCCGCCACGAACATTCAGGATGCCGTGGACGCCGCTGCCGCCGGAGAAGTCGTCATTGTAACCAACGGGCTCTATGCCGCCGGGGGCCGGGCACTCACCGGCGACTTGGTTAGCCGGGTGACAATAGACAAGCCCATCGTCATCACCAGCGTCAACGGATGGTCCAATACTTGGATTCAGGGAAGCTGGGACCCGATCAGTACCAACGGCCCCGCGGCCGTGCGCTGCGTAGCCCTGACAAATGGCGCCGTCTTGAGGGGCTTCCTGCTAGAGCAGGGGGCCACCCGATCTTTCAGCGGCCTGATCGGAAACCCGGCCGAAAGTGGAGGCGGGGTCTGGTGCGGGGATACTAACTGCCATGTTTTCAACTGTGTGTTGGCCAATAACGCCGCCGAGTATGGCGGAGGTATCGCCGGAGGGAATATCGACAACTCCTTCTTGGACGGTAATTCCACCGCTTATTATGGTGGGGGCGCCTTTAACGCCACGCTCACCCATTGTCTGGTTTATAACAATAGCAGTGTCCATTCCAGTGTGAACTATGGCGCTGGAACCTATGGCGGCACAGTACGCAACAGCATTGTTTACGAAAATCGCACCAGTACCTTCTATGAAGACAATTACTCCACGCTGGGAGGAATCGCCTACACCTACTCATTTACCTCCCCTTCGGTCAGTGGCACCGGTAATTTGAGCGCAAGCAGTTTGGTGCTGTTTAACTTGTATCATCTCCCGGCGGTCGCCCTCTGCAGGGGCACGGGGAGTTCCGCATATGGTTCCGGCACAGATCTGGACGGAGACCCGTGGGGCAATCCTCCTTCCATGGGATGTGATGAGATTGGGGCCATCAGTTTTCTGGGCCCGTTGACCATCGGGGTTTCCGCCTATTTTACCAACTTGATAACCACCAAGCCCGATTTTTTATTTGGTACTGTCACCGGGAATGTGTCCCAAGTGGATTGGCAGTTTGGCGACGGTGTGGCCCTCACGAACTCAATGCTTTCCCAAGTTCATACCTGGGCCACTGCCGGGGATTATCCTGTCACATGCATTGCCTATAACGATGATCACCCCGAGGGCATTTCCGCCAGCACGGTGGTTCATGTGGGAGTACTGGCTGCACCGCAATTGTTGATATTTGGGGCGCAAACCAACAGGATTCAATTTCAATTTCCCGGACAGGGCGGGGCCAATTACACGGTCCAATTCACCACCAATCTGGCCCCGCCCGTAAACTGGCAAACCCTGCAAAACATTTACTTCAACACGAATGATTTGGTTCCGGTCACCGACCCCGGTGCCACCAATGCCATGCGATTTTATCGCATTTTGGCGCAGTAGGCGGGGTCATGCCAGTCCGAAGCTTTAAGACGTGGCGAAGTGCGTGTAGCCCGGACCGTCGAAGCGCCGGGCGCCGTTTTTGTCGCGCAAAATCAGGCCGCCCTCGGCCTTGATTTTGCCGATGCAGGTCAGCGGCAGGTCCGGGAACTGTTTTTTCCAGGCATCCAGCAACGGCACGGCGGCCTTGCCCGCCACGGTGAAGAGGAGTTCAAAATCCTCGCCGTCGGTGAGCGCGGCGAGCAGCGCGGGCTTGGCGGTGTCGCCCCCTTTGGCGGCTTTCTTGGCCTCTTTGGTGATGGGGATGGAGGGACCCAATAATTCCGCGCCCACTTTGCTGGCCTGGAGAATATGCCGCAAATCGCCCGCCAGCCCGTCGCTCAGGTCAATCATGGCGTGCAACTGGAAATGCTCCGTCAGCCACCGCGCCTCGGCCAGTCGCGGCTCGAAATCCAGATGCCGCCCCGCCAGCGAACCGCCCAGCTCGCCAGTCACGAAAATGGCGTCGCCCACCTCAGCGCCGGACCGCAACACACACTTGCCGCGCGGCACATGCCCCAGCAATGCGATGTTGAGAAAGCTGCGTTCCGGGCTGGTGGTGGTTTCACCGCCCACCACGGCCACGTTGAATTGGCGAGCCAGCTTGCCGAGCCCGGCATAAACTTTTTCCGCCCAGTCTGGGTCGAACTCCCGCGGCAAGCCCAGCGTAACGAGAGCGGACTCCGGCGTGCCGGCCATGGCGGCAATGTCACTCAACGCCCGGGCCAGGGCTTTGCGGCCAATCTTTTCCGGCGGGGTGTCGGGCGTGAAATGGATACCCGCCACCACGGCGTCGGTCTTGAAGAGAAACAGCCGGTCTGGCGCGCCGAGGTCCAACACGGCGCAATCATCGCCCGGGCCCACCACCACGGACTTGTTGGTGGGCAGCGTGCGAGTGAGCCGGGCGATCAGTTCAAATTCGTTCATGGATGGGCAGGCAGCTTTTCCGTCAGCACCGGCAGAAAGAGCAGGAGAAAATTGGCCGCGTTGAACACCGCATGTACCAGAATGCAAGCCAGCAAATTGTTGGTCCACTCGTAGAGGAGCGCCAGCGTCACGGCCAGAAACAACAACGGCAGGAACACCGCCACGTTGCCATGGGCCAGCGCAAACAGGAGCGCCGTGCCCCACAACGCCGCCTGGGGATACCCGCGTTGTTTGATGAACGGATACAAAATGCCGCGGAAAAACATCTCCTCCGTCAGTGGCGCAAACACCACCGCCACCAGGATCATGTAAATCAGTTGAAAGGGCGAATGGTTCTCGCGCAATAATTTGACGGCTTCCTGTTCCTCCACGGAAATGTGCATCCGGGTGAGCGTCTCCACCCAGACCCATTGCAGCCAGTGCATCGTCGGCATGACAATCACCCCCACGCACAATCCCAAAACGATGGCCCAGCCCAGTTCGTTCCCGAAACCAAAGGCCTCCTGCCATCCCACCTGATGCTGCCGCAAAAATCGCGCGATTAACACCAGGCCCATCCCCTGAAAAGCCACCGAGGCAATAATGATGTTGATCATGTATTTCTCCACGAACTCTTCTTTCCAGATGAGCCGCGCTACGGTGACAATGAACAATCCGCAGAAAAAAGAGACGAACAGGCCCAGCACCAGCCGCAAGGTGGAGTCCAGTCGCCAGGGTTTTGCCGTTACCATGGCGCAACGGTATTACAGCTTCCGGGCCGCGACACGAAAATTCAGCCGGAACGGTTTCACCCGGCTCGACAAGCCGTTATGGCCCAATTAAGTTCCTCAAAAGCCAACCCATGAATCCGGAGGAATACCTCAAAGGTGAGTGTGCTTTCTGCGGGGAACACATTGAGTTTCCCGCCGCGGCGGCCGGCTCGCGGGTGAACTGTCCGCATTGCCAGGAATTGACCGAACTGTACGCCACGGAAAATCCCGCCGAGCTTTCAGTCACTCCGCCCGAGCTGATTTCCGCGGCGGAGGTCGTCAATGCATTTGGCCTGTCCATTCCGCGGAAACGGGCGTCCTTTTTTTACCAAATCGGGTTGGTATTGGTGGCGGGTATGATGGTCCTGTTGCCGGTCATTTACCTGGGAATGATCGGGCTGGCGGGCTGGGGCGTTTATTATTACGCCACGCATTTCACCTTCCTGCTGCACAGTTTCCTGGGAGGCATTTACATTTATCTGGCAAAACTGGTGGCCTACGTCACCCCGGTGTTTGCGGGCAGCATCGTGGTGCTCTTCATGATCAAGCCGTTGTTCGCCAGCCGGCCACCGCGGGCGCAACCCCTGGCGCTCAATCCCGCCGTGGACGTGAAGCTGTTTGCGTTCATCGCCCGGATCTGCGACTCGGTGGGGGCCCCCATGCCCCAACGCATCTACCTCAACTGCGAGCTGAATGCCGGCGCCGGCCTGCGGCGGGGTGGCTGGAGCCTGTGGAGCAACGACCTGATGCTGATCATCGGCGTGCCGCTGGTGGCCGGATTGAATCTGCAGCAGTTTGCCGGTGTGATCGCCCATGAATTTGGCCACTTCACCCAAGGTTACGGCCTGCGTTTGGGCTATGTCATCGACCGGGTAAATGGCTGGTTTGCCCGGGTGGTTTATGGGCGCGATGCCTGGGACCTCTGGCTAGACACGTGGGCGGAGGAGGAGAAAAATGGCTGGGTGCTGCTTGTGGTCACCATCACCTGCCTCGCCGTGGGGTTCTCCCGTCTGCTCCTGGCCCTCCTGATGTATCTCGGGCATGGCATCAGTTGCTTCCTTTCGCGGCAGATGGAATATGACGCCGACACTTGTCAGATCAAGGTCGCTGGCAGCGCGGCGTTTGAAGAAACCCACCGCCGCCTGAAAGTGCTCGGGGCGGCGCTGAAAAAAGGCTACAAGGAAATGCGGGCGATGTGGAACCTCAGCCGTAAGCTGCCGGATAACTTCCCGGCCTACCTCGTTCGGCAGGAAGCCTCCTTGCCCGCCGGCATGCGGACTCACATTGAGGACACACTTGGTCTCGCGCGTACGGGAATCTTTGATACGCATCCCTCCGATGGCGACCGCATCCGGCAGGCGCGGAGAGCGGAGGATCCGGGCATCTTTCACCTGCAACTGCCGGCTCGCGACTTGTTCGCCAATTTTGAGGTGCTGGCCCAACAAATTACGCTGTTGCATTACAACGATGACCTCGGCCTGGAATGCGCCACGGAGAATTTGCGTCCTACCGATCAGGTGGCCATTTCGGCAAATCCGGTCTGAGTTTTCAGAATTTTTCGGGCAACGCCAAAGGCGTCGCATCGGCCGCCGGCACCAAGGACATGGGCTGGTCGTGATCCAGGAAGGCCTCGCACACGCGCCAGAATTCCACGCGCGTGGGCACGCGGCGGATTTCGTGCAGAAAACTTCCGGGCACGCCTTCGCCGATGAAGTTCATGAACTTTTTCATCCGCTGCACCTGCGCCGTTTCCGTGCCGGTGGGCGTAAGCTGGGTGTCCCACAATTCCCGCACATAGGCGAGGACCTCGCGGCCGGATGGCAGCCGCACTGGTTCGCCGCGCTGGTGCTGGCGGATTTGCGCAAACAGCCACGGATTGCGGATGGCACCCCGGCCAATCATCAACCCGCGCACGCCCATTTCCGTCGCCAACGTAAGAGCCTGTTGCGGGTCATGCACGTTGCCATTGGCATGCACGGGACACGGCAGCGCCCGCGCCGCCAGTGCGATGAGATCGTAGCGCACGCCGGGCCGGTACATTTGCGTGACGGTACGGCCGTGGATGGTCAGCAGGTCAATGCCGTGTTTGGCAAAGATGGGGAGCAACGTGTCAAACTCGGCAGGCGACTCAAACCCGAGACGCGTTTTGACGGTGAAGGGAATGGCGATCGCATCACGCAACGCGCCAAGGATGGCGTCAATCTTGTCCGGCGTGCGCAGCAGCCCGCCGCCGGCGCATTTGCGATAAACGATGGGCGCGGGGCAGCCGAGATTGAGGTCAATGGCCGCCACCGGGTACTGCTGCAACTCCCGCGCGGAGCGCACGAGGGAGGGGATGTCGTTGCCGATCAATTGGGCCACCACGGGCCGGCCGGTGGGGTTTTCGGTGATGGATTGCAGAATCCACTTTTCCAGGTGCGACACTGCATGCACGCGAAAGTATTCCGTCCAATACACATCCGCGCCACCGTAACGGGTCATCACCCGCCAGAAGGCCAGGTCGGTGACGTCCTGCATGGGCGCGAGCGTGAGTAGCAGTTCGGGGCTGCGGAGCTGGGCCAGGAATGTCTCGGACGGTTTCACGCGGGGCGGAAGTGTGCCGGAGGAACGGGCCGAAGCAAGGCTGCAAACGGCCGCATCCCACCAGCATTAACCGGTCCGTCCATGGCTGGAAAAATGGCATATTTGCCGGGCCGCGGAAAAAACTATTTTTGGCCGCGCTTGGGATTTGCAATCGTCACGCTGGCGGTTAGTTTATTGACGTGAACACTGAGTTTTCCGTGGCCGCTCATTGGAACGGGACTTTTGAGGAATCCGCCCTGCGCACGTGGGCGGAGCAGTTGCGTGCCAAACTGCTGGCCCCCCGGGTGTCGTTGGGACTGGTGTTCATGACGCCCAAGATGTTCCCCAACGCGGCGCAGATTTTGGAAATCATCCAGGTCCACGCCCAGGTGCCCCTGCTCGTGGGTTGCTCCGGCAAAAGCCTCATCGCCGGCAAGGAGGAATTGGAAACCGACGCCGGCCTGGCGCTCGCGCTTTATGCGCTGCCCGAGGCGGATTTGAAAGCGGTGCATTTCACGCAGGCCGAACTGGAGGAGGCCGAAACTCCGGAATTTTGGCACGCCAAGACGGGCGTCCCCCCCGCACAGACCAATGGCTGGCTCGCATTTGTGGACCCGTTTCACCTCGATGGCGAGGCGTGGTTGCGCAGTTGGAACGCCGCCTACCAGCCGCGGCCCATTCTCGGCGGCCTGGCCAGCGGCGAATTCACCGAGCAACTCACGCAGGTGTACCTCAACGGCGAGGTTTTTGAGGAAGGCGGGGTGGCGCTCTCCGTGGGCGGCGGCATCAAGCTGGCCAGCGTGATTTCCCAGGGCTGCACGCCCATCGGCGAAACCTGGACGCTCACCAAGGTGGAGCAAAATCTCATTCACCAGATCGGCAACCGCCCGGCGTACGAGGTGTTGGCGGAAACTTTCAATCATTTGCCGGTGGCGGAACAGCAAAAGTCACGCGGCAACCTGTTTGTGGGTTTGGCCATGAACGAATACCTGGAGGAATTTCATCGCGGCGATTTTCTGGTGCGGAATCTTCTGGGGGCGGATCCGCAGTCCGGCGTAGTGGCCATCGGTGCGCTGCCGCGCATCGGCCAGACCATCCAGTTCCAGCGCCGCGACGCCGCCGCCGCCACGGAGGACATGCACGAACTGCTGGCCCGCGCGCGCCGGAAGATTGGCGCCGCCAAAATTTACGGCGGCTGCCTGTGCAGTTGCAACGGCCGCGGCCAAGGCCTGTTTGGCACTCCGGATCACGACGCCAAGATGGTGCAGGAGGAACTCGGGCCGATGGGCCTGGCGGGTTTTTTCTGCAACGGCGAAATCGGCCCCGTGGGCGAGAAAAATTTCCTGCACGGCTACACCGCCTCGCTGGCGCTGTTCGTGGGCAAATAGTCGGAATCAGTTTGGCCCGGACTTTCGCCCCTTGATATTTGCCCGGGCTTAATTGCGGTTGGTGCTCTTGCCGAATTCCGGATCCACCTGCACGAGCCGCACCACGATGAAGCCGGGAATGGTGGCCAGCAGCACCCACAGGAAGAAATGCGGATAGCCCAGGTGGACCTGCACCCAGCCGCTCCAGGAGGCGGGGATCATCATCCCCAGCGCCATCAGTCCGGTGCCGATGGCATAATGTGCGGTGCGATATTCCCCGCGCGCCACGTAGATGAGATACATCATGTACGCGGAAAATCCGAAGCCGTAGCCAAATTGTTCCACCGCCACCCACGCGCTGATGCGGCCCAGGTGTTCCGGCTGCGCATAGGCCAGGTACACAAACACCGCATCCGGCAGGTGCATGGCCAGCGCCATGGGCCACAGCCAGAATTTCAAGCCCTGCCGCGCCACCACATAACCACCCAACAAACCCCCTGCGAGCAGGGCGATGACCCCCACGGTGCCGTAAACAAAACTGACATCGGTGGTCGTCAACCCGAGTCCGCCGGCACTGCGTTGATCCAGCAGAAACAGCGGGGCGATTTTGACCAGTTGCGCCTCGGCAAATCGGTAGAGCAGCAAAAACAGCAGCAGCTTACCAATGCCCGGCCGGCGAAAGAAGGCGGCGAAGGTTTTCCCAAATTCATCCCAAAAGTTGGCGGTGCCGGCGGGCGCCCCCGGACGATCGCTCGCCGGACGCGGCAAGGCCAGACAATGGCCCAG
>DATJIU010000034.1:0-8984 GCA_035492855.1 Dongiaceae bacterium
TGGCTGCGCACCGACACATCCAGATGGGAGATCGGGCCAGTCTTCAGCGGCGCCAACCGGTCAAAATTGGGCATTCGGTCCCAGCTCCCCGCATAGCAACGAAATTGCAACCCGTGAAGGCCAGCATTGGCGTTGCCAGCCTCCGGTCCGGGCGTCAACCAATATGCGGCGGGCGGTACCGGCTGTTTCTCCAGGCCCGGCCCGGAATATGCCAGGTCCAGTTGGGCCGAACTGGCCCAATTAAACCAATCAATACGCAGCGGATGCCGTCCGGCATTCAAAAAAATTGTCCCTGGCTTTTCCAAGGCGGGATGTCGGCCGTCCACATCCACCAACGGACTTGCACCCAGGCTCAGGCCGGTATCGGTGCGGCTCACCGTATTGGTGGCGGCCAGCCGGATGTGTTGCCCCGCCTGCAATGGGACCCCCTCCCAATGCACATTGAGTGCGGCGGTACCGGAAGCATCTTGAAACAGCACCGTGCTCCCGACACGGTTGGCAGCCAGCACCGTGCCTTCCAGTGAGTACGCGCAGACCCGGCCGGTCCCCGGGCCGATAGCCTGGCGCAATTCCGCGATGGAATTGACCCGGGGCACCCCGGTTTCGGCGGCGCCGGCAACCGCGTGGAAAAATCCCGGCAAACCCAGCAGCAGGATGGCCCCCCACAACCCCAACCGGGGCCGCCGGGACACGTTGACTTTGAAATCCTCTGCCAGACGATATTTCATGTTCACCGGACCGGGTCGCGTCCGGGTTTGGGATTTATTCTGGAGTTTGCCTGGAATTTGCGCAGTATCCCCGCAGATTTTTTCCCGTGCCGTAGGTGCCATCTTTGAATCAATAAAGCAAATCCGAATATATGAAGACCACCGTGGGCATTGTCGAAGACAATCCCAACATCCGCCAGTCCCTCCAGGAATGGGTGGATGCGACGCCCGATTTCCAGTGCGTCTGCGCCTGCGGCGACGCCGCCACCGCCTTGCGCGAAGTGCCCCGGCTCAAGCCCGACGTCGTGCTCATGGACATCCAGTTGCCGGGCGAATCTGGCATTACCTGCACCGCGCGGCTCAAACACCTGATGCCCTCTCTGCAAATCGTGGTCGTCACCGTGTACCGCGACCGCGACCTGCTGTTCCAGGCGCTGAAGGCCGGTGCGTGCGGCTACCTGCTAAAACGGTCCACGCCCGAGGAAGTCATCCGCGCCATCGCCGACGTGCGCACCGGCGGCGCGCCCATGACCGGGGAAATTGCCCGCATGCTGGTGGAAACCTTTCAGAAACCCTCGCCCGAACCACTGGCTGAGCTCTCCGAACGCGAAACGGAAATTCTGGCCCTGGTGGCCAAAGGCCTCACGAACAAGGAAATTGGCCCGCACCTCAACATTAGCTACGACACCGTCCGCGCTCATCTCCGGCGCATTTACGAAAAGCTGCATGTGCATTGCCGGGCCGAGGCCGTGACCCGATACCTGAAAAATACGTAGGCGCCCGGGTTGGGAATCCTTGAATTTACAGGGGAGAATTTTAGTGGTTACGCCCACCCTCACCTAAATCCTCTCCCGAGCCGGAACGATTCAGATGGCGTTTGGTGGTGCTGCGGGTTGAAGCTGTGTTTTGTATGAAGAAACCAACCTCACCACACACAGGCAGCACGCACCAAACGGTGCTGAAGATTACCACGGCTACGGATACGCAGTCCATCCGGATTGGATTTACGGACCAACGGTTGACGGCCTATGGTGGCCTGGCATTCTGGAGCGCCTTTTTGCGCAAACGGAAGGTGCGGGAGCAACTGCAACGGTTTCTCCCCCAGACGCCGACCAGTCCGTATGCTTACCAGCCGACGGATGTGGCGCTAGGTTTAATGGGCGGTATTCTCAGCGGAGCGGACAAGCTCTCGCGGGTGGCGCACCTACGAAGCGATCCGGCCCTCGCCGCAGTTTTGGGGATTGAGGCCGTGGCCAGCCAATCGACCTTCAGTCGGTTTCTCAACGGCTTTGATGAAGCCGCCAGCAATGCCCTCAACGGGTTGCACCAATGGGCCATGGGGCGGCTGCCCAGTTTACGCGAGGGTTATACCTTGGATTTGGACTCTTGGTCGTTGTTGCACCGGGATGGCCACCAAGAAGGCATCTGTTCCGGCCACACCCCGATTGGCCTCAAACCCTGCCACCGACCGCTGATTGCCTGCCTGGCCGAGCCGAAGCTGGTGGCGGGTTTCTGGCTGCGCAAAGGCAATGCGCAATGCCCGGATCAAGCCCCGGAGTTTGTGGGCCAATTGCTGGCGGATTTGCCGGCGCACATTCGCATCGGTTGCGTGCGTGCCGATGCGGGATTTTACCATGAAAAAGTGCTGCAACTGCTCGAACAGCGCCGGCTGCACTACGTGGTGGTCATGCGCCTGTATCCCAAATGGCAACAATACTGCCGGCATCGCGAAGCGGCCTGGACCGCGACGGAGCTTGCGGGCCTCGCCGTCCAAGAGGTGGCCGCCCCAGCGTTGGGCCGGCGGATCATCATCCTGCGGCAGCGGCTGAGCGAGCGCCCCGAGGCGATGGGCAAGACGTTGCTGGCGGTCCCCGGCTACCGGTTTCAGGCCTTGGTGACGAACCTGCCCGCCAGTTGGAGTCCGCTGGCGGTCTGGCGGCGCTATAACGGCCGCGGAGACAGCGAGAACCGGATTCGCGAGTTGGGCAGCCAGTTTGGCGTCAAAGGCTTTTGCTGCCAAAAGTTTTGGGCGACCCAGGCGGTGTGCCAGTTGGCGATTTGGGCTTACAACCTGTGCGTCTTGCTGCAACGGGAACTGGGGCTGCTGGACAAAGTGGAATTGCAAACGTTGCGCTGGCGGTTGTTCTGCCGCGCTGGAGTTTGGAGTCGGGCGCAGGGCCGGCCCACGCTCAAGCTCGCGGTCCAAGGCGCAGAACAACGCGACTGGTGGTTGAAAATCGCCGAAAAGCTCAATAATCCGCTGCCACCGTTCAACTGCAATGCAGTTGAATGGGCGAAAACCTAAACCTGCCAAAACTATCATGAAAATTGAAGTTCAACTGAATCGTTCCGGCGGGGGAGAGGATTTAGGTGGGCACGGTATCAGGACATGGGTAACACTTTGGTAGCAAGACATGGGTAACAGTTTCCTTGGTTTCATGTGAGAATTTCCCCGGCTATGCCGTGGAAAAACACATCTATCATTGGGCAGCGGTGGCAACTGGTTAAAGCCTTGCTCCGCGATGAACATTCCGTGAAGGCCTGGTGTCGGTCTTTCGGCGTCAGCCGCAAAACCGCTTACAAGTGGCTGCGCCGTTTTACTGAAGGCGGCCGCCGTGACTTGGGCGACCACTCACGCCGCCCACACCGGGTGCCGTTGCAGATGCAACGCAAATGGATTGAGCGGATTGCCCAAATGCGGCGCCGCCACCGCCACTGGGGCCCGAAGAAGATTCAGACGTGTTTGCTGCGTCATTATGGGCAGGCGCCGGCCACCGCGACGATTGCCCGCTGGCTGCAACGTTTGCAACTGGCCGCGCCCCGCCGCCGCCGCCCCCGCAAAGCCTGCTGGCTGCAAGTGCCGCCTTTGACGCCGGCGGCGGCTCCGAACCAGGTGTGGACGGCCGACTTCAAGGGCTGGTTCCGCAGCGGCTCCGGCCAACGCATCGAACCGTTGACCGTGCGCGATTTGTGCAGCCGGTATGTATTGACAATCCGCCTTTTGCCCGATCAGCGCTGGCAGCCTGCCAAGAGGGTATTTACACAGCTTTTCAAATGTTACGGACTGCCGCAGGTGATCCGCACTGACAATGGTGGTCCGTTCGCCTCGACGGGCCCGGCGGGCCTGTCCCGATTGAGCGCCTGGTGGCTGGCGCTGGGGATACGGGTTGAATTCATCCGTCCCGGGCATCCGGAAGAAAATGGCGCGCACGAGCAGATGCACCGCATCTTCAAAGCCGAAACCACCCGGCCCCCAGCCCCTACCCGGCAAGGCCAACAACATCGCACCACCGGATGGGTAAAGAGTTACAACCGCATCCGGCCCCATGAAGCCTTGGGTCAGGAAGTGCCGGCCAGTAAGTATCGGAAAAGTTTGAAACGGCTGCCGGCTTACCGCCGCCCCTTGAGCTATCCAGCCCAGTGGCCGCAACGGCAAGTGCGCCACAACGGCGAGATCAAATGGCGAGGCCGAAAACGTTTCATTGGCGAAGCCTTCGTCCGACAGCGGATCGGCCTCAAGCCCCTCAGGGCCGAGGTGCAGGCCGTCTATTTTGGTTCGCTGTTGATCGGGCACCTGCACGACCAGGATCCTGGCGCAATGCGCCCCGTGGTTTATCGGCGCCGCATCACGCCACGCGCAAAATCCAAAGTGTAACCTATGTGCTGACATCAAAGTGTTACCCATGTCCTGGCCTCATGCCGTGAGGAGCCTGAAGTTCTGATGCGGCCTGACTTGTTTTGAAACCGGCGGGACATAACTTGCGCCGGTTGGTTTTGCGAGCTGCTACCTTTCCCCTGCCGCCAGCATGGTCTGGAAATGTGGCGGCTGTTCTTCGCGCGCCACCACCGTAACTTCCACTTTCTTGAATCCGGCCGCTTCGAGCCAGCGGTGCAAATCGCTTTCGGCAAAGCCCGGCCAGCGGTCGCCGTACAGTTCGTGGGCCTTGTCAAAATTGTGCTTCAGCAGGTCCAAAATCATGACCTGCCCCCCGGCTCGTAAAATCTTGTAGGCGCCGGCGATCGCCTTGTCCGGCGCGGCCGCGTGATGCAGTGCCTGGCTGAGGATGACCAGGTCCACGCTGCCAGGATCAATCGGCGGATTCTCCAGATCACCAAGCCGGAACTCCAGATTCTTCAGCCCGTTCTGCTTTGCCTTGGCAATGCCAAAGCCCACCATCTTTTCGGAGTTGTCCACGGCAATGACTTTTTTGGCCCGGCGCGCGAGTAATTCGCTCAAAAGCCCTTCGCCCGATCCAAGATCGGCCACGGTGAGCGGCGGCAGCACCCGCAGCAGCAGATGCCCGAACGCCTGCCACGACCGTCCCGGGCCGTAGCTGCGGTCAAACCGTCCCGCCACCTGGTCGAAATACACCTGCGCCTGTTCCTGGCGGCGGTTCAGGATACGCTTGAGGTTGATGCGGTCGCCGGCGTTCTCCGGCATCTCCTTGGCTCCGGCAATGGCGAGCGCAATGAATTGTTGCGCGGTCGCATCCGCCTCCAGATTCAATTTGTAAAAGGTGCGTTTGCCGTCGCGTCGCGAACGGACCAGATTGCAGTCCGCCAGCAAACCCAGATGCGTGGAAATGCGCGACTGCCCCAGCCGCGTGATTTGCTGGAGTTCATTGACCGACAGTTCATCCGCTTCCAGCAGCGCCACAATGCGCAACCGGGTGGGATCGGACAGCGCCCGCAAGGATTTCAACGTGGAGGACATGGGTTGGTTTGGGCAATTTTTTCCAAAAACAGTTTGACGCTCGGGCCAAACTATATATCATCTTATCTTGATACGTCAATATGTCATTGGCGACGACTTGAAAATTGCCTGAAATTACATGAGCCATCGTTATATCTTTTCCTCGGAGTCCGTGGGCGAAGGTCATCCCGACAAAGTTGCGGATACCATTTCTGATGCCGTGCTGGATGCCTGCTACGCGCAGGACAAATTCAGCCGCGTCGCCTGCGAGACCTACGTGAAATCCAACATCGCCATCATTGGCGGGGAAATCACCACCAAGGCCCAGCTCGACTACGTGAAAATCGCGCGGAAAGCCATTCGCGACATCGGCTATGTGAATGACGACGACGTGTTCCACGCCGACAAGGTGTTTGTCAATGTCATCGTCACCCAGCAGTCCCCGGACATCGCGCAAGGCGTGGATGCCCGCAAGGCCAAGGGCAAAAAGACCGCCAAACAGGGCGCCGGTGACCAGGGCCTGATGTTCGGCTACGCCAGCAACGAAACCCCGGAACTCATGCCCGCGCCGATCATGTTCGCGCATCGCCTGGGCCGGGAGCTGACCAAGATTCGCAAGAGCGGCAAGGTGGCGTGGCTGCGGCCCGACGCCAAATCGCAGGTCTCGGTCATTTATGAAGATGGCAAGCCGGTGGCCATCTCCAATGTCGTCATCTCCACCCAGCACGCCGCCGACGTGGACCATGCCGAGATTGAAAAGTTCTGCATTGAGAATGTCATCAAGAAGGTGCTGCCCGCGAAGCTGCTGACCAACAAGACCGAGTTTTTGATCAACCCGACCGGCCGGTTCGTGGTGGGCGGGCCGCAGGGCGATACCGGTCTGACCGGGCGCAAGATCATCGTGGACACCTACGGTGGCATGGGCCGGCACGGTGGTGGCGCCTTCTCCGGCAAGGACCCCACAAAGGTGGACCGTAGTGCCGCTTACATGGGCCGCTGGGTCGCCAAGAACGTGGTCGCCGCCAAGCTGGCTGACAAGTGCGAAGTGCAGTTCGCCTACGCCATCGGCCATCCCGACCCCGTGAGCGTTCATGTGGACACGTTCGGCACCGCCAAGGTGGCCGATACCAAGATCATCAAGGCCATCAACAAGGTCTTCAGCTTCCAGCCGGCGGACATCATTGCCCAGCTCAATCTGCGCCGGCCCATTTATCTGAAGACGACCAACTACGGTCACTTCGGTAAGAACGACAAGGACCTCACCTGGGAGACGACGAACAAGGTGGAAGCGCTGCTGAAGGCGCTGTAAGAGATCCATTGACTGTTTAATAATTGTCCAAGCCAATGAAATCCAAGAAAGCCACCGCCGCCGCCGTACTGGCCGAAGTCAGCGCCACGCTGCCCAACCTCACCAACTTCGCCGCGCAGACACCTGCCGGCAAGGAATACATCGTCCGCGACTTCGCCCTGGCGGAATGGGGCCGCAAGGAAATTGCCGTTGCCGAGCACGAAATGCCCGGCCTGATGTCCGTGCGCAAGAAGTATGCGAAACAGAAGCCGCTCAAGGGCGTGCGCATCACCGGGTCATTGCACATGACCATCCAGACCGCGGTGCTTATTGAGACGTTGGTCGCCCTCGGCGCCAACGTCCGCTGGGCTTCGTGCAACATCTTTTCCACGCAGGACCATGCCGCCTCTGCCATCGCCGCCACCGGCACCCCGGTGTTTGCCTGGAAGGGCGAGACGCTGGAGGAATATTGGGAACTCACACTCAAGGCGATCCTGTTCCCCGGCGACCAGGGCCCGCAACTCGTCGTGGACGACGGTGGCGATGTGACCCTGCTCATTCACAAGGGCTACGAACTCGAACAGGGCAGCAAGTGGGCCTACCAGACCAAGGGCGACAGCCACGAGGTCTCCGTGGTCAAGGCGCTGTTGCGCCGGATTGCCAAGGAAAAGCCCGGCCTATGGACCAAGATCGTGAAGGATTGGCGCGGCGTTTCCGAGGAAACCACCACCGGCGTTCATCGCCTGTATCAGCTGGCCGAACAGGGCAAGCTGCTCGTGCCCGCCATCAACGTCAACGACTCCGTCACCAAATCCAAATTCGACAATCTCTACGGCTGCCGCGAATCGCTGGCCGACGGCATCAAGCGCGCCACCGATGTGATGCTCGCCGGCAAGGTCGCCGTGGTGTGCGGCTACGGCGATGTGGGCAAGGGCTGCGCGCATTCCCTGCGCGCCTACGGCTCCCGCGTCATCGTCACCGAAATTGATCCCATCAACGCCCTGCAGGCGGCGATGGAAGGCTTTGAGGTCAACACGGTGGAAAGCACCCTCGGCGTGGGCGACATCTACGTCACCACCACCGGCAACTGCGACATCATCACCGCCGCGCACATCCTCGCGATGAAGGATCAGGCCATCGTCTGCAACATCGGCCACTTCGATAACGAAATCCAGGTGGACGCGTTGAAGCAGGTCAAAGGCGTACGCATTGAAAACATCAAGCCGCAATACGACCGCTATCACCTGCCCGGCAACAAGAGCATTTACCTGCTCGCCGAAGGCCGCCTGGTGAATCTCGGCTGCGCCACCGGTCATCCGAGCTTTGTGATGAGCAACAGCTTCACCAACCAGACGCTCGCGCAGATTGACCTCTGGGCCAACAAGGACAAGTACGCCAAGACCGTCTATCGTCTGCCCAAGAAGCTGGACGAGGAAGTCGCCCGCCTGCATCTCGAAAAGATTGGCGTCAAGCTCACCAAGCTTTCCCCGAAACAGGCCGAGTATCTCGGCGTGCCGCCGGAAGGCCCGTACAAGCCGGAGCATTACCGGTACTAAGCCGCCGCAAATCTGAAAACACGAAAGGCGAACGGGTTACCGTTCGCCTTTTTTTATTTCAACCACCTCCGCCGGCCCGGCATACCCGGCGTGAATCTCACTGTTCTGCGGTGCGATAAAAGCGCATCCGGAATTTTTTAGAGTCCGTATCAAGGAACTGAATAATGCCGTTGGTCGGCGGGTTGGTATAAATTGGCGCCCAGTTTTGCAGATTCGTCGAAGCATAAACAATGTTTGTGCCCAGGTCGTTTGGCCCGTTCAACGACAGGACAAAACCATTGCCCGTCCATTGTCCCGACTGCGTGGGGGCCAGATTATTTAGGCTGGTCACGGTTACCGTAAAACTTGTCGCCGTGTAATTCGTTGCCCAGATGGCAACAGGCGGCAGAGCCAGACTCGCGAATGCCCCGGTGTGCGAAGCGCAGGTAACAAGGCTGAATGTGCTGTTGATCGGGGGCACAAAACTTCCCAGCAATACTGCCCCGATGGTGCCGCTCAAAGTGACCGTTCCCGGAAAATTGATCCGGCCATAACTGCCCAGGCTGGTTATGCCGCAACGCAAAGAACCACTGCCCAGAACTCCGCCACCAGTCAGGCTGAGCGTCCCAACCTGCGCCTCCACCACCCCCGTCGGCGCGTTGTTCACCTGCGGCCCGATCGTCGTCGTCCCCGGACCCCCGCTCTTCCGCAGCGTCCCCGCGTTGTTGAACGTCTCCGCCCCCGTCACGTTGTACAGCGCA
>DATJIU010000035.1:0-2670 GCA_035492855.1 Dongiaceae bacterium
CAGAATGCGCTGATAGAATGGCAGGGTGCGCTCCAACAATTCACTGTGGCCCCAGAGCGGGAAATGGGCGGCGTGCCACCAGTGCATTTCCAGGTGGAACTTGCCAAACCAACTGTTGCAGGTGAGACCCGTTTCCTGCGGCGGCAGGGAACCGCAGCACTGGATGCGCGTGAGATAGCGCGACAACACCATGCGGCGTTCCAGTTCCGGGGCGCGAACGTCTTTGCTCTCCGCCAGTTCAATCGCGCCGCCAGTGCTCCAGAACCGCCCCCACACGCGGGCGGCGGCTTCGCGGGTGGCCGCGGGACTGGGTAAAGATGCCGACAACTCCGTCTGGGAAAAAGCCGCAACAAATTGCAACGTCGTGCTGGCGCCATCTCCCCACAACTGGTAGCGATGCGGCGCCTCCGGTTTTAAGCGCGCGCCGGAATCCCATTGCCACGCGGCATAATAGCGGTCCGCATCCAACGTGCGGAGGAAGTCCGCGCGGCAGTCGCTGCGGATGACCAAAGCGGTTTTGTGCGCGTCGGGCTTGCTCCAGTCGGCGCCATCGCCACTGAACCCGGCCGAACCATAGGGAAAACTTAGGCGCACGCCCAACCGGCCCCGCGCCAGCAAGGGCGAGCGGATCTGTACCGCCACCTGTTCCCGGTCGGGATGGCAGCAGGTGGATACCTCCACGATTTCCCCGTCAAAGCGAAAACGGCTGCGGAGTTCGCCGGTCCACAAATCCAGTTCCTGACGGATGTCGCTGAGGTTCTCCTTCTGAGCGGCGCGACCGGACGCGGTTTGCAGGATCAGGCCCAGGCGGCCGAGGTTCAGGCGGCTGGGGTTGGCGTAGAGGTAACCGGCGGCGGCATGCCAGGCGGCGGGCGTCTTGCCGTTTTCATCATACAAATATCCGACCGGCCGGCCACTGGTATCAATGGTGGTCAGGGGAAATTTCTCCAACGAATAGCCATACGGATTGGGCATGGCATGAAATCCCCATTGCGACATCGTGCTGAGCGGGATGGTGCCGGCGTAAGCGTCGGAGAAGGTTTGCAGGCCGGTGAAATCCGCCGTGAAGGCAAACTCGCCGTTTCCCACCGAGAGCGGTGATTGCGCGTCCGCCGTGGTCAGCACCACATTGTGCCGGGACACCAACGCGCGGCGGTCAATGCGGGCTTGGCCGGGGGATGATCCGGAAATGGCGGAGCAACCGAACGTGGGGGCGAGTGCGGCGGCGGAGGCGGCGAGCGCGGAATTGCGGAGGAAACGGCGGCGGTTCATGTGATGGCCAAGGGATACCCGCTTCGCCAGCCAATCGCAATCCGGACGTATTGGAGAAAATGGCAATTATGATTCAGGTCAGCGTCTTCCAAATAACCGCCAGAGCCATTTGCGCTTGGGGCGGGCCGCGAGGCGCAAGGAATCCAGCAAGGCGTCATTGCCGCCGCGCGATATTTCCTCCACTGCGGCAATCTTGTCCACCTGAGTCCAGACCATGCCGCAATCAATGCAGAGGAAAGCCGGGTGGGTGAGTTCCATCGTGGGGCCGAAGGTTCGCCAAAAACCCTGCTCCTGGTTGGGCAATTCAAATTGGCATGGACCTTCGAATGCCTTGAGTTTCCCCGCGGCGACGCGGTTGCCATAGCATCTTGGACATCGGAGTTCCATAGTTTGCCTTTGCGCCGGCAGTACCGGAGTCGTCAATTGCCGGCTGTCTGGCGAATCATCAGAACAGGGCGGGGGCGGATTACGCAATCCTAAAACGTTAGAAAATGTGGCGGATGCCGCTGTTTGCCGGCACGAAAAGCGGTGGTGTGGATTGCGATTAAGAGCACGATTAAGATTATGATTAAGAGAAGCCGGGACCAATTTGCGCTTTTGCTTTGGCGGGGTCCGGCCTAACCTGCGCGCCGATTTGCTATGGCTTTGCAACTGTTCAACACCCTGAGCCGGTCGGTGCAGGAATTTGTGCCGCTGGATGCGGCGGGAAAAAAAGTCGGGCTCTATTGCTGCGGCCCGACGGTCTATGACTTTGCGCACATCGGCAACTGGCGCACGTTTGTGTTTGCCGACCTCGTGCGGCGGCATCTGGAATTCAAGGGCTATGCCGTCACGCACGTGATGAACATCACGGACGTGGAAGACAAGATCATCAAGCGCGTGCGCGAACAGCAGACTACCCTGCGGGAATTTACCGGGCAGTACGAGGCTGCGTTCCTGGCGGATATGCAGGCGCTGGGGTGCCGGTTGCCGCATCACACCCCCCGGGCCACGGAGCACGTGGCGGAAATTGTTGCGCTCATCGAAAAACTGGTGGCGCGCGGCGTGGCCTACCAGGCGGCCGACGGCTCGGTGTATTTCAGCATCGAGAAATACCGCGGCTGCGGCTGCACCTACGGCCGGTTGCTCAAATTGAATTTCGACGAAATGCGCGCGGGCGAGCGGGTGAAGAGCGACGAGTACGAAAAGGAATCCATCGCGGACTTTGCCTTGTGGAAAGCGCGCGTGCCGGAGGATGGCGCGGTGTTTTGGCCCAGCCCCTGGGGCGAAGGCCGGCCCGGCTGGCACATCGAATGTTCCGCCATGAGCATGAAAGTGCTGGGTGAAAGCTTTGACCTGCACCTGGGCGGCGAGGACCTGAAATTCCCGCATCACGAGGACGAAATCGCGCAGAGCGAA
>DATJIU010000036.1:0-3571 GCA_035492855.1 Dongiaceae bacterium
GCCGGCAATCCGCTGACGCTCAGCGTGACCGGATTGGTGAACCCGGTCAAAGTGTCCAGCAACACCGCGAGGTCGGCGGTGCCGCCAAGGGTCACGGTCGGCGTGGCCGGCAGGGGTGTGAGCGTGAAATCCAGCGGGGTGATGGCGAAAGCGTCCAGGATCAGATACGAGCCGCTGCTTTTCACGAGCTTCAGCGTATGCCGGCCCGGCGCGAGGTTGCTGACCGCATACAGCCGCGCCTGCGCGATGCGGGTGGGGCTGGCGCAGTTCACTGTGGTTTTGAGCCCGCCGTCCAGCCACACCGCCACATTGCCTTCGTCGGAATTCATTTCACCAATCCAGGCAATGCCCGTGCCGGCAAAGGTGTATTGCACATAATCCCCGTTGGCATCCGTGTAGTGGACGTCGCTATGGTAATCGCCCAGGCTGCGCCCGCCGGAATAACCCCAGCTCGCCGGAACATGATCGAACGTCATCTCAGTGTCGTTGAGCAGGATTTCGCGCGGGCAAATGCCGGCATAGGCCGGTTCCAGGCCCGCATTTTGAATGATGGCCACGGCGGCGGGCGGCCAGTTCTGGCCGGTCACGTAGGTGGTGGCGGCCACGGTGCAGGCCGTGCCGTTGTTGCTGACGCGGTTCACATTGCTGAAGTTGTTCGTGGCTGTGTCGTGATGAATGGACGACGTCCAGATATTGACCCAGTTGCCGTCGCAATCGGCCACTACATTGCTGGCAGCGGTGTAATAGGCGGTGCCTTCGTCCCAATAAATGCCGTGCGCGCAGGAGTCGTGATAATAATTGCCGATTTCCCAGGAATTCGTCTGGGCGCTCAGCGAATAAAACGACCCGCCATCGTGCAGGACCTGCATCACCTTGCCCACGCGGTTGCCGATGATTTGATTGTTGGCGGCGTAACTGTACGTGCCCCAGCCCCAGCCGACGCAAATGCCCGAGTACGGCACGTTTTCGAGGTCGTTGTGGGCAATGAGCGTGTTGCGCGCGTAGCCCACCCAGATGGGAATGGCATCCTCATATTCCTGGCCGACCTGGCGGATGAAATTGTTGGCAATCACGTTGCCGTCGGTCATGCGGTTGGTATCGGTGGTGGCAAAATCGGTCACCTCACCCAGCGCGATGCCGCCCGCCGAAATGTCCGTGATGCGATTGCCGGCAATCAGGTTGTCGTGCGCGCCGCCGCCCAGGTCCACCGCTGCGCCGCCCAGATGCTGAAAAATGTTGTTGGTGATCTGAATGTCGCGCGCCGTTTGCAGGGAAAGGTTGCCCAGCGTTTTGCGCGGGGTGGTGGGCCCGGCCCACATCACGCCGGTCTGATTGTCGGCGTACCCGGCGCTCGTGCTGGGCAGCAGCCAGGTGGCGTATTCAAAGGTGATGCCGGAGAACACGACGTCATGCAGCGGCGTGGTCAGGCTGCCGCCGCGGGCGTCCACCAGCATTTCCGCCACGGGCAGCACGACCTCCGCCGTGGCGAGATTTTCGCCCGGTCGCGGAATGTAATAGAGATAGCCGGTGGCCCGGTTCAAGTACCACATGCCGGCGCCATTGAGCAGTTCAAAGGCATTTTCCACCCAGGAAACGCCGGTAAAGGACACCGTGCCGCCACCGTTCCACGGCGGGCCCGGCGTGGGCGAAGTGCCGGTAAAGGTCCAGCCCGGCGTTTGCATCACGATATTCTGCCCGGAGATGGAGGCCACCGGACAGCGCAGTTGTTTCCAGGTCTGGCGCTGGACAATTTCAATGTTCGTCGGGTTGATCCACGACTGCATGGCACTCGTAGTGGTGAAACCGGTGGCGGTGCGGGTAAACCCGGAAGGGTCCACCGAGCCGCGCGCGCGGATGGCCCGCACGCCGTTCACGTAGAGCTGCCGCGAGTTGACGTTGGTCCCCACGTAGGCCCGCCAGATATTGGTCGCGGCATTGTACAGCGCCCAGTTGGTCACCGTGATGCCCCCGCTGAATACGGGCGTCTCGCCCGGGTAGGCCATATAAATGATGGCATACCCGCCCGTGCCCGAATCATGGTTCGTCGCGTTTTCCTCCAGCGTGAAGCCGTTGGTAAGCGGGTAAACTCCGCCGCGCAGATACACCACGATGTCCCCGGTCATGTTGGTATTGATGGCGCGGATGGCATCGCGCGCGGCGGTGAGTTCCCCCGGCTGGTCCGCGGTAAAATTCGTGCCGCCGCCGTCCGGCGCCACGTAAAACGTGGCCTGGGTTCCGGCCCATAAGCCGGCCGGCAGCAGGAAAACCGGTAAGAGAAGGGACAATATTTTTTGCATGAGACGTGGGGATGGGGTTGGGGGTACAACTGAAAGCGGAATCAAAGCCGGGACCGGCGGCGGCGCGGGCGGAGCCGGGACGACTGCCGGGGCGGCGCGCCGGGCGCCCGGGTTCCAAATACATACAACATAGTACAAATTGGCGGAAAGGGTCCGCCGCCCGCTGAACTGTTCTGGCCCATTGACCTCGGGACCAAAACATCCTGGCCCCGAGCCGCCCGGCGCGGCAATGGTTTCCGTGCCTCCTTGCCGTCGGGCAGACGGCCATTATTGGCCGCCACGCGCCACCGACTACCCCCTATGCCACACAAATTGCGGCAAAACGTTCAATTTGTTTCAGCGAAGAAAATTGCACAAAATGGTTTTATGGCGCGGGCCGGTCTGGTGAATTCGGAGGGCGGAGCGATGCTTCACACGTTGGGGTAGGGCGCGTCACTCCGTGCGCGCCGGCGGGGCCATGCCGGGAAGGTCCAATCTCACCGCAGGCGCAACGTCGTTCGCCGTGCCACGCTGCGGCGGGCAGGGGACTGCCCGCCCTGCCTCCCGAGCCGGAGTCTGACGCGAATGGTCGCTAATTTTCCCGAATTAAACCGGAGCCGGCGACCCTCTAATTTCGGAGGGCGGAGCGCCGCGACGCCCTGATTAATTCCTCGCCAACGTGGATGGAACGAATCATGTTTAATCGCAGATTTACGTCGCTGGATCCGAATGGGAAAAACGGTCAGACTTAGGCGGATGTAAGCTATGGCTGAGGCCAACCTTCCCGTGAGGGGACGCACCTCCGGCGCTCCACCCTCCGAATGAGGGGGTGCCGCTGGGTTTCCCTGCCATGGTTTTCTTGGTGTCTTGGTGGTTATTGTCGCATGGAAACGTGGAGTCTTCGCGAATTGAATGCTGTAAAGGCTCTTGTTCATTTGAAATGACTGGAATGCCAGATGATGAGATGATAAAACAAACACAGTCAAAAATCCGCGAGAACTGTAGTTGCTGTGGAGCTGCACAAAATATCTGAATTTGCCAAGCGCGTATCAAAAAACGCACGCGCTCTTTATGCTTTACTACAAGATGAGGCTAAGGCTGATTTGGAAATTCCGGAATTGAGTGCAATTTCTAAAGCGGATGTTCTGGAGTTGATTGATTGGGAATTAGAACGTGGCAAAGAAAAACAAAAAATGTTTGGTGTCGAGCCGTGGCAGTCGTTGGTCGCAATAGCTGGAATAATATGGGCAATGGCATCTGTTCCATCAATGCAGACTGCAACTGGAAGTGGGGTG
>DATJIU010000037.1:0-15497 GCA_035492855.1 Dongiaceae bacterium
ACGCCCAAACTGCTGGCGGTGCAGTTGTACTGCATCACGGCCGGCGGGGTGGTGGCGTTTGCCTTGTGGAACAACGCCCTGCGGCACTGGCCTACCAGCCAGGTGTTGTTGTTCAACAATCTCATTCCGCTGAGCACCATGAGTTGGGCGCACTTTTGTCTCGGCGAAGCTGTTACCCCAACCTTCTGGACGGCGATGATTTTGATTGTTCTGGGCGTGGCGCTCGGGCAAACCGACTGGCGCAAAACCAGGGCAGCCCTGACTGAATTATGGACGTAAAAAACCTCAACGAAGTGCCGGCCTTCATCACCAAGGACGGCTCCGAAATCCGCGAACTCCTGGCGCATCGCAATTCCGCCATCCGCAATCAGAGCCTCGCCGAGGCCCGGCTGCCGGTGGATGGCAGTACGCAGGAACATTATCATCCCCGCGCCGAGGAGATTTACTACATCACTGCCGGCACCGGCCGGATACGCATCGAAGGCGAGACCCGCGAGGTGCGCCCGGGTGATGCGATTGCCATCCCACCGGGCCAGAAACACAAGCTCTGGAACACCGGCTCCGCAGTTCTCAAGCTGCTGTGTTGCTGCGCGCCCGCTTACGAGCATGACGACACGGTGATTACTGAAAAGTAAGGCACCCGGCGGGCGGGGGACAGGATTCAACGCGGCCAAATTTGCCCCGGCATTATCTGCTTGCCGGAAATGCGACCGTTGCCCAACCTTGCGCGCACATGGCAGAGCCAGTCACCGAATCCATTTCCCCCGCGCCGGCTTCCTCGTCCCCGCCGCTTTCCAAAACCAAAGTGATCCTAATCAAGGCTGTGGCCCTGACGATTATCAGTTTGGCGCTGATCCGGGCCCAGACCTGGGCAACTCCACGATTTTACGGGCCGGATTACGTGGCCGGTTTTCCGACGGGCCTGCTGGAAGGGGCGTTGATGCCGGCGGCCTTGCCGGGATTATTGATGGGTCACGACATCCCGATTTACGCGGAGAACAATTTGGGCCGGGCTTACAAGATTGGTTTTATTCTCGGGCTGAATGCCTGCGGCACCTTCTTCTTCGGCGTCGCTTTCTGGCAACCGCGCCAACGTCGCCAAAAGCAAGGCTGACCGGCAGTTGGCCGGGATTTTTTTTCGCTCAATATGGCCAGTCGCAGTAAATCTCCATCACGCTCAGCACTCCGCCGCCCCAGTACAAATTCGGCGCAAAGGTAAATTCCCGGCGGGTCTTGTCAAAAACCAAAGTCACCGGATGCCCGGGAATGTTAGGATCATATGCCATAAACTCCGATTGCGTTTTCGCTTCCGTGCAGTCATATAGCACGATTCCATGGTTGATGGTGATGCGCGGAAAGCGGAATAAATGTATCAACGTGATACCGCGTTGACGCAGTGATTGTTGCAACTTTCCCACCATGGCTTCCTGATGCTGGGGCGATACGGGGAAAACCATGCGCCAGTGGCTGCGCAGGAAATAAGATTCCCACGCCGCGCCGCATTCCGCCTTGAGCAATGCTTCGTGAGCCTGGCTGAAGGTGTTGAGCCCGTCGTATCCCGGAATCACAATGCGTTCTGCTTCCTTGCAGGGCTGGCGGACATTCCGGGCCACCACGGCGCGAATCAGCCGGCGATAACTCTCCGCGTCGGCTGGCGGCAGTTCGGGAGCAAAACGGGCGTGGTAGAAAAACTGCCGGGTGGCGCGCACCAATACAAAGCAGCGGTGGTAGTAGGTCGGTGGCGGATCGGCTTTGCGGGTATGCATCGCTCCGGTCACCGGGTCGAAGTGATATTCCCACACCAGTTCATGCCGGAAGGCAAAGGTGTCGCGCCCAAACTCAAACCGGCGCGCCGGGGCATCGGGCGGCGGGGTCATGGTTTCGGCAGGGGATCGGAACTGCTCAGGGCGAGCTCCGCCGCGAGCACTTTCACCCCGGCCACCTCGGCGGTGACCTGGGCCTGAATCAAGGCGCCCAAGCGACCGGTAATCAGCGCCTCAATCCGCAAAGTATCGCCGGGCCGCACCGCACTGAGAATCTTGACCCCCCGGAGCGCGGTGAGCTTCAGGCGGGGCTGGGAAGGATTGGCGGGGTCTTCCTGCGCCACCATGCCGGCCACTTGGGCGCCGGCTTCCACCAGCAGCACGCCGGGCAGGATGGGTTCGCCGGGCAGATGGCCGCGCAGGTAATACTCGTCGCCGCGCACGTGATATTCGCCGACCCCTTCCAGTCCGGGAGTGAGGCTGAGCAACCGGTCCACGAAACGAAATTCCGGACCGTGCGGCAGGGACTTGAGGGCCAGTGCCAGCAGTTCGGGCGAGGCGCTCATTGCTTCAACGGTTCCACCACCGTGTAATCCGGTGGCAATTGCGCCGAGAACAATTTGGGGTCAATCGGCTGATTGAGCACCACGTTGGTAAAATCGTTGCGCAGCTTGGAGCCGTCCGCAAATTGCATTTCTGTACAGGCGATCGTGAAATCGTTGGTGTGAAACCCAATCATAATCTGCCCGATGAATTTGCGCGCGGCCTCGCTCCGGGGCTGCAACGTCATTTGCAGGATGGAATTGGTGGCGGTGGCGGATAACAATTCAAAATGTTCCTCCATTGAGGCCCGGTCCCGCGGCAGGCTGGCATCCAGCAGCGCGAGGGCGTCCTTCATCGGACCGGACGGCACCCCGTTGAGCGGATATTTCTCCGCCCGTTTGAAATGGGGATAGATGATCAGCAGTTGATCCGGTTGCCGGATGACTATCGTTTGGGCCGGCTGGCCGAGTTCCCAGCGGAATTCACCGGGCTTCACCCAGACTTTGCCGGTGGTCTTTAGCGGCTGGGCCAGCACTTTCAACGAGCGGGTCTGGGTAAAATCCCCGGCCCAGCTCTGCAGGTTGGTCTGCACCGCGAACCATTGGTTGAACCGCGCATCGTAATCCACCGCGTGGGCCAGGGTGGCGGTCAGTAACAGCAGCAGGCCGAGGCCGCGGCCCCAGACGCGCAAGCCGCCGGTCATTTTCCAGCGGGCCAGATGGGTGTGAATTGATACCATTGATCCAAATTTTGGCGAATTTCCGGCTCGAATGCACGCAGGATTTGCTGGGTCAATTCCTGCCGGGCCTCACGGCTGCCCAAAGCCTTGCGGTCGTAGGTGAATTCCGGCAGCACCTTGACGGCGAAACCCTCCGGCCGCCGCACAATGGTCACTCCGATCAAGGCGCAACCCGAAGCGCGGGCCAGCTCCGCCGCCGCGAGCGAGGCCTCGAAGGGATGGCCGAAAAAAGTCACCGGCACGCCGCCTTTTTCCGGCGGGCGATCCAGCGAGATGGCGAGGTCCGCCCCGGCCTGCAATTGTTTGATGACCTCCACGAAGGCAAAGCTGTCCTGGCCGATAATCAGCGTGCCCACGCCATAACGGGCGCGGGCGGCATTCCGCAGATCGGTGAGGCCGTCATCCGGCTCCGCAAGCGTCAAAATGGTCAGCCGGATGCCCAGTTGGTTCAGCAACAACCCGCCGTGTTCCCAGTTACCGAGATGCAATGTGATGAACAGCGTGCCCCGTCCGCGCCGGCGCGCGGCGTGGATGATTTCCAGCTCCGCCGGATTGGTCAGCCATTGGCGTGTCACCTCGCCGCCTTCCACCCGCCACAAGTCCACCAGCTTGGCGGCAAATTTTTGGTACATGGCCAGGGTGGTGGCCTCCGCGGCTTTGCGGTCCCCGGCAAACACTGGAAGAAAATTCTGGACCGCCACTTCGCAGCGCGACCGCTGCCCCCGGCAGTAAAGTCCGGCCAGTCCGGCGGCAATTCTTTTCAGCAGGGATGCCGGCAAAATCCGCGCGGTGGCAATGCCCAGCCGCCAAAGTCCGGCCCGGTAGAATGCGGGCAATTGGGGCCGCGGTTTCATGGGGGTGTCACTGTGGTGGTCGCGCCAGCGCCGCCACTTTTCCGGCACACCCGCAGCCACCAGGAGGGCAACAGAAATACGGCAATCAACATGTTGGCGCCGATGCCTACGGCGCACACCGCGCCCAGGCTGGCCATGCCGGGATTGCTGGACCACGCCAGCGAACCAAAACCGGCCACCGCCGTGCCGCCGCACAGCAACAGTGCCCGGCCTACGGAACGGCGTACCATCACCAAGTCGCCGCCGTGCCGGCGCAAGGCAAGTTGCACGAACAGGCTGTAGTCCACGCCCGTGCCCAGCATGAGTGGCAGCGCCATCAAGTTCATGAGATTCCACGTCCAGCCGGCGAGCGTCATCGTGGCCAGCAGGCACAGGCCGCTCAGAGCCAGCACGGCCATGCCCAGCAAAATTTCCGTGGCCCGGCGGAAGGCAAACCAGAGCGAGAGCAATATCAGGCCCACCATGGGCAGCACCAAAATCCACAGCCGCGCCTGCACCCGTTTAAGTGTGGCGCTGCCCAGCAATTCCCAGCCGGATAACAATGCGCCGTGTTGCGCCAGTTGGGTGGTCAGGTTCGCGAGCGCGGCAGCGTCCACGTGATTGGTGGCCGGATACACCAGGCCCATGACCAGGCATTCCTCCGGCGTCCGGGCCACAAAGCGCTTCAGCAGCCATTCGCTGACGCGGTTGGTGGGCCAGATTAACTGGGTGCTCGCTCCGGCCCGTTGCCAGGTGCGGACCAGTTCCTCCGTGAGCACCATGGCGTTGGTGTTGAAGCCGGCATCCAGGATCGCGCTCCGCAACCGCGGCCCCTGCCGGCCCAGCACTGCCGCCACCGGGCGGTTGGCCGCCTGATATTCTCCGCGCGGCCAGAGCGTGGCCGGCAACAGATATTGGCCAATCAGATGATTGGTGGCTGCGGCGTCCAGCAACGGTTCGGCGGCGCTCAGTCGCTGATATACTTCCGCCGCGTCGTGGCCGGAGACAATCAGCCAGAGCGGCTGGCGGGGCAGACCGAGTTTGGCGATCATTTCATCCAAAGTGTTTTGGGCCTCGCCATGCTGCGGTTGCAGGGCATTGCCAGAACGATCCAGGCCCGGTCGTTGCCATGCCACCACCCCGCCGGCCAGCAACACCACCAGAGCGGTCAATAGCAGTGCCCCCCGGCCCGAATGAGATTCGTTCGCAGCATTTCCGGCGGGAAGGGTTTCATGCGGGGCGATAAAATAATTCTGCCACCGAAAGGGCGGCTGGTTGGGACGCGGCTTCCGGCGTTCCGGGAACAACGGCGGCAGGTAGATCATCACCATGACCAGCGCCGCCACTCCGATGCCAATGGCCACGAGCGTACCGAGTTGGCCGAGCCCTGGCAGGCCGCCAAGGTTCAGCACCAGAAAGGCACTCATGGTGGTGATACCCGCCCAGAGAATGCTGGGCGCAATGGCCCGGCGGATTTCCGGCACGGTCATGTCCGGGTGCGCCAGTGCCTCCTGGTAATGCACCACGGCGTAATCCACCGCCAGCCCCAGCAACACCGCCGCGAAACCCAGGCTCACCACATTGATGGTGCCCAGCACCAGTCCTCCCAAGGCCAGCGTGGCAAACAGCACCAGTCCCAAGAGCGCGAGCAACCAGAGCATCGGCTTCCAGCGCCGGTGCGTGAACCAGAACAGCAGCGCAATGATCAGCGAGGTGCCACCGATGGAATGGCTCATGTCGTGTTGCATGCTGGTGGCAATCTCCTCCACAAACACCGGGCGCCCCGTGAAATGTACGGTCGCATTTTTCCAGTCTGATGCCGCGGGACCGTGCTGCAGTTCCGCCACGATGCTATGAACGGACTTCAACCAGCTTTCACACGCACGATAGCTGGTGAGGTCCACCGCCGATTGCACATACAGGATGCGGAACGTGCCGTCCGCCGAGGCAAACATTTGCTGCCCCTGGCCCATGGACATGCCGCTGAGATTGGTCAGCGCCGGCATGGTGAGCAAATCGAACGGATCAAACGACCGCCGGGCCAGGTCCAGCGGCGACATCGAGGTGGCGAGCAGTTCCTTGGTTTCGTCCAAAGTGGCCGGGATCCGGTCCGGCGCCAGGCGATTGGTCAGATCGGAAAAATCCGCCGGCGGCTGATTGAACCACAGCCAGCCGAGCAGCTCGCCCAGTTGCTCCGGGGATTCCATCCAGGGCGGCTGGCAGGTCACATCTGCGACCAGGTTGGTTTCCTGCCGCAACCGGGTGGCCAGGGCGCCGGCGAGTTTTTCCGCCGTGCCCGGGTCCGGGGCCCGCAGGGCGACCACCAGCTCGCGCGCGTTGGTGAAGTGTTTCTGGTACTGCTGCAAGCCCTGCACCGTCGGTTCGTCGGGCGGCAGCAGGTTGAGAATATCCACGTCGAAGCGCAGGCGCACGAGGCCCAGAACGACGGCCACGGTTAACAATGCCCACCACCAGCGTTTCAGGAAGGTGCTCACGGGGTGAAAAAGCCCTCCAAACTTTCGCCGGTCTTGGGGTTTTCCAGCCGCCAGCCGCCGTCGGGTCGGCGTTCAAAGTGAAACACCTTGGGCAGCGGTTTTCCGGCCAGGGCGGCGGGCAGGTACAGCCAGGCAAAACGGGTGGAGCCGCTGCTGTGTCCGGAAAAACCCATCTGCTGTTGCGGAAAGCGGATGAGCCAGCGGTTCGGGGTGGTCTGAACCGCGACCATTGTCAGCGGAGTTTTGTCGAATTGAATCAGACACCGGCCATCGGCATTGGTGGCCAGCACGAGGTCGCCACCGAATTCCGGCAATCCTTTCTTGGGTCGCCACAACGCCTGGCCCTGTTGCACTTCCCAGCCCGGACCGCCGGCGCTAAACAAACTTTTCCGGGTAGTCTGGCAGCCGCTGACCCCGAGGAGCCCCACCAGCAGCAACAGCCACGGGAGCGCCCGGGGGATTTGAAATTTGGCAGGTGCGGATCCGGAAAAGCGGCGGGCGGAATATTTTGTGCGCCCTCCTTGGCGCGGGACCTCCGTTTCGCATCTCATCATAGCCAATAATTATAACCCATATTCCACCCCGAAGCGAGGTTCGGTATGCTTCGGAAACCGCGCGCATGATGGGCAATGCCGCGTGGGTTGAAAAGGTTTTTGACGGGCCGGCCCGGAAGCACTCGCCGGTGACGGGGGATTACAACCGGCGGTAGGTGGCCGGGGCGGCCCGCAAAATGAGCAGCCCATCCTGCCGTTCCACGTCGCCGGTGATTTCTACCGGCTCGGCCACAAGATCCAATACCTGCCGGTTCACGGGCTGTCCGGTGGCGGAGACGAGCAGGAAATACAATGGCGGGCCGTTTTGCTGGCGCACCAGCAATACCGGGGGGATGCCCCCGCTGATGCACCGGATGGCGCAGGCGCGGTGGGGCGTCAACTGGCCGGGGTTCATCACGCCGAGAAAACATTTGCTGTCCACGATCTCGCCGGTGAGGGTCTGCCGGCCCAGCGGTTCCACCGGAAAGGCGGCGGTGACCGCTGCATTCGTCCCGGAATTTTTCCTCACGGAATCCGGCTGCACTTCAATCATCGTCTGGTCGCCCCGATAAATCAGCGTGCCTTCCAGTTGCACCGCCTCACCGGCAAACGGCGCCAGTTTCTCGCGGTCCAATCCAAATTTCCAGGGGGCGACCAGGTAATACGTCGACAATTTCGCCTGCTCCCCGGCTTGGCCGGGCCGCCGCACCAGCAGGTGCGGGTAGGGGGTGATTTGGAGGATGCCGGAAAACATTTTGCGATTCCCCCATTCAAAAACGCTGCGGCCAATCAGCCGTTGGGCGCCGGCCAGCATAAGTGGCACCAACACTGCCAGGGCAAGCAGCAACAGCACCGCCCGCCGCACGGTTTTGCCGATGCCCGGCGGGCTTTTGTCCTGCCAACCAATGTAAAATTCGTCGTTCATGTTTTCGCCTCGGGAGCGGGGGCGCAAAGGCCGGGCTCGGCGCGTGTCCCCGGTGGGTTGGGGCGGGAATCCACCCACACCCGGCCGGCCAATACACGGACGTTGAAGGTCGGCACCTTTTCCACAAATGGCGGGGGTGAAGCTCCGGTTTCAGGCTGATATTGATATCCGTGCCACGGACAGGTGATGCAGCCAAAGACGATTTTGCCTTCGCCCAGCGGACCGTTCTGATGCTGGCAGACATTGGAGACGGCGGAGATTTTGCCTTCGTATTTGAAGATTGCCACCCGTTCGCCGGAGAGACAGACGATGCGCGCCCGGTTTTCCGGGATGTCCGCCACGGCACAGGCATCCACAAAACCTTCGCCCGCCAAAATTTCTTGCGGCGAATCCTGTCGCGGCACCGTAGCCGGAACAGGCTCATGATCCTTGGCGCGTTCGCGATAGCCTGCTACCAAATGCAACCCCAGCACCAGCGCCAGTCCCAGAGCCATGATGCCGGCGTACACCGGGCTGGTTTCGCCTTGCAACGCGCCAAATGTGACGTGCAACACCAGCAGGGCGTAGGCGAAGTACACCAGCATGTGCAGCGACTTCCACACCGGCGCGCTCAGATTCGCCAGCCAGAAATCGTGGCTTGTCGCCGCCATGAGAAACAGGATCACCAGCGCAAAAAAGCCGAAGGGTTGGAACGGCATGCCGGAAACCGAGCCATTCACCGGACTCGAAACAAAAATGCTCAGGAAGGGATTGACGTTCCCGCCCGCATGATACGTGGCCACCACCAGCACGGCGTGAAGCAGGCCCAGCACAAACATCGTCACCCCGGCATGCCGGCGGTTGTAGAGCAGTGGCAGGAATCGTGAATTCAAGCGGCACAACGGCCCAATGCACAGGATGACGTGCAGCAATAGAAACGCGGCGGTGCCGAAGGCCCGCATCAGCATGATTTCATCGGTCACGAACGGAAACCGCCATTTGGTCAGTGCGCCGAACAGCGCCAGATACACTGCCACTCCACCAACGAGCACGCTATCATAGAGCCGCTTTTGCCGGTTCCACTGCACGGAGACATAGGCCACGCTCATGGTTTTGCCGGGGTGAACGTTTTGGATGCGGCCACAATTTCGCTGTCCGCCAGGCTGTAGAGCACCAGGCAGCCTGGCTGTTGGGACGCCGGCTCTGGCAAGGGCAGGGCGGCGGAGGCGAAGGTGCCGAGCAACTGCGCGGTTTCGGGCAAATCCGCAATGGGGGCGGAATTTCCGGGCACCCAGTACGCGATCAAATCCGGTTTTACAAAATCCGCCGGAGCGGCGAAAGCCACCGCCCGCCGGCCCGCACCCGGCGCGTTCCGCAACAGCCGAACGGTAATTGCGTTGGTGGGGAACAGGTCGGTGCGTTCCCATTCCACAGCGGAATATTCGGGTTGGACCGGATTGATCCCCGCCGGGAGATGCGCCACCTGGGGGACGGCCTTGCGCGCGATGATGCCCCCGGCAAACGCCAGCGGCAGGGCAATGCCCAGTACGACGAACATCCGACGATGTCTCTGACGCAGGGGACGGATCATTTGGTGGCGGCAAGTTTGCGGTGAGCGTTGCTTTCCGCCGGTGGTTCGCGCATGCCTCCCGCCCAACGGCGGAACAACAGAGGCCAGAGCGCAATGACTCCGGGGATGATCAAAATTCTGAATCCTTTTGAACCCTGGGCGGCATGCGGGTCAATTTGGTTGACGCCCCAGATGACAAAGGGCACGGCAAACAGCAGGCCGAGCAGCAGATAGCCCGCCAGCAAAACCAAAAACAGGCCCGGAAGCAAAGGGTTCATCGCGACAATTTATTGCGCCGGACGCAAAGCGCCGGCAACGATTCGTCGCGTTGCGCGGAAATACCTTACAGATTTACTGCGGCGGAAACTGTGGGCCGAAATTCCCGCGGCGGATCGGCATTAGCCGCCACCCGCCGCAGGTTCGTCCGAGTGCCGGGGATTGGAGGTGGTGTCGTCGTCCTGGAGGTTTTCGCGGCGCGGCTGCAACAGCTTGGCGATCAGGCCGGTCCAGCCGGTTTGATGCGCGGCGCCCAACCCCCGGCCGTTGTCGCCATGGAAGTATTCGTGAAACAACACGTAGTCCTTGAAGTGCGGATCGGTGGCGAGCTTGGAATGGCATTGGAGCACCGGGCGCTGGCCGTCGGCCCCGGCGAGGAACAGGGTTGTCAGCCGGTGGGTCAGTTCTTCCGCCACCTGGTTGATGGTGAGGAACTGGCCCGAACCGGTCGGACATTCGATTTTGAAATCGTCCCCGTAGTAATGGTGGAACTTTTGCAGCGACTCAATGATCAGAAAGTTCAACGGCATCCAGACCGGCCCCCGCCAGTTGGAATTGCCGCCGAAGAGATGCGATTGCGACTCCGCCGGCCAGTAGCCGACGGTTTCCATGTGGCCATCGGTGCGAAACTGGTAGGGATGCTGTTCATGAAACTTGGAGATGGCCCGCACGCCGTGAGGCGAGAGAAATTCGGTTTCATCCAGCATGCGGCGGAGCAGGCATTTCATCCGGTGTCCGCGCAGGATGGACAGCAGCCGCCGTTCGCCCGCGCCGCATTCATGCCAGCGGGAGACCAGCTTGGCGAGGTCCGGCCGGTGATTCAAAAACCAGTCCATGCGCGCGGCAAATGCCGGCAGCGTGCCCAGCAGTTCCGGTTCCAGGGTCTCCACGGCAAACAGGGGAATCAAACCCACCATGGAGCGTACCTTGAGCGGCACGGTCCGGCCGTCGGGCAGGTTGAGCACGTCGTAATAAAATTCGTCCGGCTCGTCCCATAACCCGAGGTTTTCCGCGCCGATATTGTTCATCGCCTCGACGATCTGGAGGAAGTGCTCGAAGAATTTGGTGGCAATGTCCTCGTACACTTTGTTGTGGCGGGCCAGTTCCAGGGCAATGCGCAGCAGGTTCAGGCTGTACATCGCCATCCAACTGGTGGCGTCGGCCTGGTTGATGAACCCGCCGGTGGGCAGCGGCGCGCTGCGGTCAAATACGCCGATGTTGTCCAGTCCCAGAAAGCCGCCCTGGAAAACATTGCGCCCCTGCGGGTCTTTACGGTTCACCCACCAGGTGAAGTTCAGCATGAGCTTGTGGAACACGCGTTCCAGAAATGCCAGGTCGCCCGGATCGTCAGACTGGCTTTCCCGCCGCTGTTTGCGATCTATTTGAAATACCCGCCACGCCGCCCATGCATGCACCGGCGGGTTCACATCGCTAAAATTCCACTCGTACGCCGGTAACTGGCCGTTCGGGTGCATGTACCATTCGCGCGTGAGCAACACGAGCTGGTGTTTGGCGAATTCGGCGTCCAGCAGCGACAACGGAATGCAATGAAATGCCAGGTCCCAGGCCGCGTACCAGGGGTATTCCCATTTGTCGGGCATGGAAATGACATCGGCGTTGTTCAGGTGCTGCCAGTCGGCATTGCGACCATGCCCGCGCTCGGGCGGGGGCGGCGGTTGTGTGGGGTCTCCCGTCAGCCATTCGCGCACGTCGTAGTAAAAAAATTGTTTTGACCAGATCATGCCCGCGAACGCCTGTCGCTGCACGGCGCGGGCGTCGGCATCTTCCAGATCAGACTGCAACTGGCTGTAAAAAGCGTCGGCTTCCTGGATGCGTTGGGCAAAGATTTGGTCGAAATCAGAAAACGGCTGGGCCGGAGCACCACCAGCTTCTGCAGTGCCGTTGGCCGACTTGGCCTTGGTCAGCCGCAACCGGATTTGTTGCGAGCCACCGGCAGCCACGGTGAGTTGAAAATGGAGTGCCGCCTTGGTGCCTTTTTGCTGCGGATTGACGGCGCCGGCGTTGCCCTGAATCACGCACTCGTGGAAGGCATCCTTGAAAAAGCCTGGCCGGTCTGTGATTCCGTACAACCGGCGCACGTTGGTGTCGTTGTCGCAAAACAACGGCGCCGGTTTTCCTTCAAACTGCCAGACGAACTCCCCCAGTTCGGCATTCTTGGCGGTGATGCTGTTGTCCGCCGTGCGGGAGAATTCCGGGCGCGGCGCGTTGGGCTGCCAGGACCAGGTGTTGCGAAACCAAAGCTGCGGCAACACATGCACCAGCGCTTTCTCTGGGCCGCGATTGTGGAGCGTAATCCGCAGGAGGATATCCTCCGGCGCGGCTTTGGCGTATTCCACAAAGACATCCCAGTAGCGGTTGTCATCGAAGATTCCCGTGTCGAGCAGTTCAAATTCGGGTTGTGACGGATCGGATTTTCGCCGCCCATTTTCCGCGATCAGTTGCGCGTAGGGAAATTCGCGCTGCGGATATTTGTAGAGCAGCTTCAGGTACGAGTGAGTCGGCGTGGCATCGAGGTAATAATACAGCTCCTTCACATCCTCGCCGTGGTTGCCTTCGCCGTTGGTCAGTCCGTAGAGGCGCTCTTTAAGAATCGGATCTTTGCCGTTCCACAAGGCCAGGGCCAGGCACAGCCGGGCGTGACGGTCGCTGAAACCAGCCAGTCCGTCTTCGCCCCAGCGATAGGCCTGGCTGCGCGCATTGTCGTGCGGAAGATAATTCCACGCGTCGCCATTGGCTGAATAATCCTCGCGCACCGTGCCCCATTGCCGTTCCGAGAGGTACGGGCCCCAGCGGCGCCAGGGCTCTTTGCCGGTGTTGGCGGTGGTCAGGCGGCGGGCTTCCTCGGTTGGGGCGGGGGTGTCAGGCATTTCAACTATGGCGGCGAAATTATCAAGGGGTGGATGGTCATTATGCAGGCGATTACAATTGCGATCAGCCCAGGATCAACCGCCGGTCTCAAAGCCGGGGTAAAGCGTCATGCCCCCATCCACAAAAATGCTCGTGCCGTGGATGTAATCGGACTCATCGCTGGCCAGCCACACGACCGCCCGGCCGATGTCATCCGGTTCGCCGATGCGTTTGTAGGGCACCAGCTTCATGAGCTGGCGATAGGCCTCGGGCGTGCCCCAGGCCTCCATATTGATGGGCGTGCGAATGGCGCCGGGACAGACCGAGTTGACCCGGATGCGATAGGGGGCCACTTCCTGGGCGATGCTCTTCATCATCAGCATCACGCCGCCCTTGCTCGCCGCGTAATTGACGTGGCCGGCCCACGGGATGACTTCGTGCACGCTGCTCATGCAAATGATTTTGCCTGCGGCGCAACTGATCTCCGGGCGGATGCCGCGGCGCTTGAATTCGCGCACCGCCTCGCGGGCGCACAGGAACTGGCCGGTGAGGTTGACGTTCAGCACAAACTGCCAGTCCGCAAGCGACATCTGGTCAAATGGCGCATCCTTTTGCAGACCGGCGTTGTTGACGAGGATGTCAATGGTGCCAAACTCCCGAAACATTTTTTGGAACATGGCCTGCACTTCGGCCTCGTTGGAGACGTCGGCCCGGCAGGCCATGGCCTTCACTCCGCAGGCGGTGGCCTCCTTGACGACTTCCTCCGCGGCTTCCGGATGGGAAACGTAATTCACCACCACATCCGCGCCGGCGCGGGCGAGCAGCAAGGCCACGGCGCGGCCAATGCCGGAGTTGGCGCCGGTCACCAGGGCCTTCTGGCCCTGAAGCACTGGGTTCACCGGACACGCCGGCATGACTGCCGCGGGGAGGTTTTCGTCGCGCAGATGCTGCTGCATCAATGCTTCATGAGGGGGCAGGTTGGGATTCATATGTTCCTTGGTACGGATTGGACTGCTCCTGGCTGCGTTATGTTTAAAAGTAATTGAAATTACGTCCGAAGCCAGCCCGGAAACCCGAATTCACCCAAATGTTTCCGGTCCGGCACGGCCACAGGTTTGCGCGCTTTCAAATTTCCCCCAAATACCGTACGGTTGGCGCCGGAGACGCTTCGCGTCCGCATTGCGGAAATTCCGGAACCATGACGCACCTGCCAACATTCTTGAAACTGGTTTCAAACAAACCGGCGGCCCCGGCTGTCCATCCCGCGTGGTGAATCCTGATTCCTCAACTGCGCCGCCCGGCAAATTGTCCGATCCCGAACGCTGGGTGGAGGAGCATGGCGACTATCTGTTCAAGTTCGCGCTCGCGCGGCTGCGGGATCCGCTCCGGGCCGAGGACCTGGTGCAGGAAACGTTTCTCGCCGCGCTCAAGGGAGGCCAAAGCTTCGCCGGGCGCAGCTCGGAAAAAAGCTGGCTCGTAAGCATCCTCAAAAACAAGATTTTCGACCACTTCCGCAAGGTGCACCGCGAAACCGCCTTCACCGACCTGGAATTCTACAGCGACGAGGAGAGCGACCGCTTCATCCCCGACGGCCTGTTCAAGGACGGCTGGATTCATGAGTTGGGGCCGCTGGAATGGTCCACCGACCCCGGCGCCAGTCTCGACCAGGAACTGTTCTGGAAAACCTTCCATGACTGTTCCAGCAAGTTGCCGAAGAACGTCGCCACGGTGTTTAATCTGCGCGAAGTGGACGGCATCGCCAGCCGGGAAATATGCAGCATGCTCGGCATCTCCGAGAGCAACCTGTGGGTGATGCTGCACCGGGCGCGGATGGCCTTGCGGCGCTGTCTGGAAACCAACTGGTTTGGCCGGGACGAACCGGTTGCGCCGGGAGCAAACAAAAACCGCCGGCCGGCGGCTTGAAAAAATTGATGGAGCAACGAGATTCCAACATGCAGTCCGAGTCACAACCAGGATGGCGCGTCCTCTGGCCTTCCTGCCGCGACGCCTCCCGCCTGCAATCGCGGGCTCTGGATGAATCCTTGCCCTTGACGCAACGGTTCGGGTTGCACTTGCACCTGTTGCTGTGCAAATGGTGCCGGCGCTATGGCCGGCAGATTCGCTTTCTGCGGCAGGCAGCGCGGCGCCAGGCTTCCGGGGAGGTATTGGAAACCTCCCGTCCTGGGCTGTCTCCCGAAGCCCGCAACCGGATGCGGCAGGCAATTGCGGCGAATCTGCGCAATGCTCCTTCACAAGACCCGCCTCCGGCTGAGTAAAGGGGGCAATGCGGTTCATGCTCGCAAAAACTCCTGCAAGGCACACTTTAGGCACACCGGGAGAAAAAGACGCGGATTTCCCAAGAAAAGAAGTGGTGGCTGGGGGCGGAATCGAACCGCCGACACAAGGATTTTCAGTCCTCTGCTCTACCGACTGAGCTACCCAGCCGCCGTCGGGAACGCGTATCTAACCGGCCCGGCCGCCAAATGGCAAGGTTATTTGTTGGGATTTTGCCGCGGGTCCGCCGGTTGTGGTGGTCGCCTTGAGTTTATGACACGGTGCGCCCTTGAATTTTTGGAGGTTTGAGTTATGCTCCTCCCGTAGTTAGTTCTTTAACAGCCGAATGCGGGCATCAGAGTGACTCGGAGTGGATCCGGGTTCAGCAACCTAGCTGGGGAAGCCAAGGTGCTTTTCGCCGTAACTTGAAAACAGGTAACGGCGGATGTGCGGAAGAAAATCTTCCGAAATTGTTTCCCCCAAAAAACTGATGCCGTCGCCCTGGTGCGACGGCTTTTGTGTTTTTGACCTGAATGCGGCGCGCGGCCAGAAAACGAGCACGCAGCCTATGAAGGCCCAAATCAATCCGCCGCTGCCGGTCTTTGCCGGCAACGCCAACCATCATCTGTGGAACAACCATGGCACGTTCTGGTGCCATTTCACCCTGCACCTGCCGGACTACACCAAGCAGCGGTTGCG
>DATJIU010000038.1:0-4613 GCA_035492855.1 Dongiaceae bacterium
GGGATCAGGCCGGAAATGACCTGGGAAATGGTTCCATGCGCCTGGACAAACGCCGCCTGCTCCCCCTGGGGCGCCTCCGGATTGTTAAACCCGCTGCCATTGGCCACGATGCCCGAACCGTTCGGGCTGGCCCCGCTAAAAGTCCACGCCCCTCCGGAGGGATTATATTGATAATTACCGGCCCCGAGCCGAGGCGTCTCAAAGCTGGAGTTCGTCACCGGCACAGCCACTCCGCCGGACGCGACAATCTGCACGTTATCCAAGAAAACCGTATGGTCACCTCCCGCCCGGTCTGTGCCCACAAAGGACAAAGTCTGCTCCGCCGCCGTGGCGGTGAAAGTTGCCGTGCAATCGGCCCAGCGGATCGCCCCCGGCAACGCGGCCAGGAAGGGCTTGAGGTCATAGCTGCGATACTTGCGAAACTGTTCCGGAAAATCCTGCGTCCAGGTCAGCTTGCCGCATTCCCAACTGTCGGACCAGAAATAGTCCAGCCGCCCGCCCGCCTGCCGCACGGCTTGGAGCAGGGGTGCGCCCAGGTGTTTGAAATGATCGTCAAACGCGGCAGAACTCAGGAAGTCGATCTGATAGCCATTGCCTCCGGCATAGATGTCCCCATTGGGATAGGGATGCTTAAATTGCCCCTCGGTGGTCACCGTGTAGCCGGTTCGGAGAATGGTCCACTGTCCCGCTGGCACATCCCATTCCAGCCGGCCGTCGGGTTGCAACCGGTCCGTCAGGTCAATGATGTCCTGGGGATTGATCGCCCCGCCATCACCCTTGCGGGGCAGGGCCTGCACACAATAATCATGGTAATAGTGGTCCACCGTTTCGGGCTGGGGCAGCGGGCCGGAGAAATTTTGGGGGCCGGCGACGTTCAAATCCGCCTGCACCACCTTTTTCATGGCATTGTCGGGGGTGACCCACGGCCCGCACATCACCCAGCCTCCGGCGGAAAGGTTGAACCCCAGCTCGATATGCAGCCGCTTGGCCTCCTTGACCGCATACCGGAACAAATCCCACCACTCGGGGCTTTGATAGGTTACCCCGGGCAACGGCGCCGCGCCCGCATACCCGCCGTTGCAGATCAGATTCACGCCGCTGATGCCCTTGGCCTTGAACTCTTCCAGATCCCGGGTGATCCCGGCCTTGTCCACGCGATTATAAATCCAGAACCAATACACCCGCGGCTTGGCGCTGTCGGGCGGAACGGCGAAATTCTGTTCCAGGCTGCCTTCTGCCCCAACTGCTGCGCTCGCGCTGAAACCAACGATGGCTGCCAGCACCAACGAAAGCACTGGCCGAAGCCACGGGAGAAGAATGCTCATAAATGTTAAAGCGCCAAAGCAGGTCAAAAGTGTGAGGTCTTTCAATAAATAGGGTTATTGCCGCGACCCGACTCAACGTCCGGAGGGAACAGAGGTCGTCGGTTGCGGCGTGATATAACTTTAGGGTTTCCCTGGCGGCTTGTCCATTCCCAGCGAGAGTGGCCGCTGCTTTCCTCAGGGTTATCTTTAGCCTTTAGGAAAACTGTTGCCCGGCGGGCGCGGGCGTTTTAACGTCGCGGGCGTGGCTGTACAACTCACGATTTTGGGCAGTGGTTCGGCGGGGAATTGCGCCTATTTGGAGACGGATGAAACCCGCATTTTGATTGATGCCGGGTTTAATCCGCGGCAGATCCGCACCCGCCTGGCTACCATCAGCCGCGTGCCCGAGAACCTCACGGGCATCCTGCTCACACACGAGCATTCCGACCACATTGCGGGGCTGGTGGGCATCGCGCAGAAGCTGGGCATTCCCATTTATTGCAACCGCGACACCCAGGACGCCGCGGAGTTTCAACTGCAAACCAAGCTGAACTGCCGGCTGTTCCGCACGGGCGACAGTTTTGAGTTGGGCGACATCGGCGTGGACACCTTCAGCATTCCGCATGACGCCGCGGATCCGGTAGGGTTTCTTTTGCGGACCGCGCGCGGCAACATTGGGTTTATGACCGACCTGGGGCATACCACCAAGCTGGTGTTGGAACGAGTGCGGGTGGCGAATGTGCTGGTGCTGGAAAGCAATTATGACCTGCGGATGTTGCAGGATTGTCCCCGGCGGCCGTGGAGCCTCAAACAGCGCATTGCCGGGCGGCACGGGCATCTCTCCAACGAAGCCGCCGCGGGGGCGGCTGCGGAAATCATGTCCGCCGAGTTGCGGCATCTGTATCTGGCGCACCTCAGCCGCGAGTGCAACAAGCCGGAAATCGCCCAGGGGGTGGTGAGCCGGCGGTTGGAGGAAATCGGCGCTTCGCATGTGACGCTGGAAATGACCAGCCAGGGGACGCCGTGCGCCACTTTGAATTTGTAAGCCCCCAAAGCAGTCTGACTGCAAACTCCGGTTTCCGGGAGGATAAACCAATTCTATGGATGCGGTGGGATTTTTTGCACAAATGAGGCTGCAGAATTTAAGGTCAACGATCACGGCGATGCAAAATTGGGGAGCGCGAATCATTTTTGTTGCCGTGCTGGGTGTTCTGGCGCAACCGGTTTTCGCCCAATCCGTTTCTGCTCCAGTGGATGATGCCGCCGCTTCGGCCCGACGCCAGGTTTACGCCGGATTTGCGTTGGAGCATGAGGGCGATGCCGCGCATGGCTGGCAGGTTTTTACCAATGTCCAGACGGCGGGGTGCATCCGCTGTCATACCACGGACGGCACCAGCGCCCGGGTGGCGCCAGACCTCTATGCCATCGGTGACAAATATACCCGCCGCGAGCTGATCCAGGCCATCCTCGAACCGTCGGCGTCCATCGCGGTGGGATACGACACCACGGTGGTGCAGACGCACGCGGACGAGGAGTTTGAGGGCGTCATCAAACAGGCCACCGATGCGTGGATCGAGTTGATGGGTTGGGATGGCAAGGTGTCGCGCATTGCCCTGGCAGACATCGCCACCCGGCGCACGTCCAACAAGTCATTTATGCCACAGGACCTGGAAGCCACCATGAGCCAACAGGACTTTGCCGACGTGGTGTCATATCTGCAAACGCTCCATCAACCGACCAATGACCTCACGGCCGGTCTGGCGATTCCGCTGGCGGCCCATCCGGTGGCGCTGGCTCCCTTTTTCAGTCCCGCGGTGCATTTGGAGCATCCCTTGTGGTTTGGCGAAGTCCCGGGTCAGACGAATCATTTTGTGGTATTGGAGCAGGGCGGGAAAGCATGGTTGATCGAACACCGCGCGTCCGGCGACAAACAGTCCCTGCTGGTGGATTTGAGCGGAACGGTTTTTGAGGGGCCGGCCACCGGGTTGCTCGGCTTCGCTTTTCATCCGCACTTCACCGAAAACCGCTGCTACTATCTCAAGTATCAAATCCAGGAGAGCAACCATATATATACCGTGGTGTCGGAACGGCTTTTTGCCCCGAATTTTGCGGGCGATTCCGGCGCGCCGGCGCGGGAAATCATCCGCATTCCCGGCGCCACGCCGGACCACAACGGCGGCTGTATGGAGTTCGGGCCGGACGGATACCTCTACGTTGGCATGGGGGATACCGGCCCGCAGCAGGACCCGCAAGGGCATGGTCAGAATCTAAATGTTTTGCAGGGCAAAATTCTCCGCATTGATATGGATCATCCGGCGGCGGACCGGCCGTATGGCATTCCCGCAGACAACCCTTTCATTGGCCGCCCGGAGGTCCGCCCGGAAATTTGGGCCTATGGTTTCCGCGAGCCGTGGCGGTTCACCTTTGATTCCGCCACTGGCGACCTGTGGGTGGGCGACGTGGGGCAGGACGCGTACGAGGAAGTTTCGCTCGTAAAAAAAGGCGAGAATCAGGGATGGAATGTCTTTGAAGGCGACGTGCCGTTTTCCAATCAATACCGCCGGCCCGGGGATCATTATGTGCCGCCACTGTTTTATTATCCGCACCGCGTCGGGGTATGTGTGACTGGCGGTTACGTTTACCGGGGCGCGCGAGCGCCGGCGATGGTGGGACATTATTTTTTTGGCGATTACCAGATGCGCCATCTGTGGGCCCTCACCGAGACCAACCGGCAGTTGACCAGCCTCGTGGACATCGGGCTGGCACCCTCACGCATTTCCAGTTTCGGCGTGGATCATCAAGGTGAAATTTATCTCACAGGGTATGACGATGGTGTGATTTATCACTTGGATCTCTCCGCTGTGGACCCGACCCCACTGGAAGCGCGGCCGCTCGCGGAAACTTCGGAGCAAGCGCCGGTGCGCTGGCATTACACCTTGCAACCGCCCGCCACGAACTGGATGGAGCCTGGCTTTGATGCTACCGCGTGGAGTTACGGTCCCGGTGGTTTTGGCAGCCGGAACACACCCGGGGCGGTGGTGCGGACGGATTGGCGCACGGCTGATATCTGGTTGCGGCGCGAGTTTGACCTCGCGCCGAATGCATCCCTGACCACCGCGCATTCCATCGTGCTGCGGGTGCATCACGATGAGGACGCGGAGATTTACCTGAACGGCGTGCTGGCGGCACAATTGCCCCGGCGGACGACGGCATATATCGAAGTGCCGTTGTCTGCGGCCGCGGTTAAGGCTTTGCATCCGGGCCGCAACGAACTGGCCATTCATTGCCACCAATTTTCCGGCGGTCAAT
>DATJIU010000039.1:0-5497 GCA_035492855.1 Dongiaceae bacterium
CGAGCTCCGCGAAATGACCAATAACGGCGCCGCGCTGGCCAGTTGGTCCACCACCAGCGGCACGCACACCATGGAAATCACCGAGGCCATCACCCATCTGCCGGACGTCAAGCCCCACTGTGTTGCGGGCCAAATCCACGAGCCCAACGATGATGTGATCACGTTCCGTCTGGAGGGCACCAAACTGTTCATTGACCAGAACGGCGTCAACGGCCCGACTTTGAACAGCAATTATCAGCTCGGCGACATCTTCACCGTCAAGTGGGTGGCCCATGATGGTGGCGTGGACTGTTACTACAACGGCCAGTTCATCTACACCTATCAGGTGAGCGACTCGGGCTGCTACTTCAAGATTGGCTGCTACACGCAGTCCAATACCAGCAAGGGCGATCTCCCCACAGCCTACGGCCAGGTGATGGTTTATTCGTATTCCGTGTCGCACCAGTAACATTCCGGTTACGCCTTAAAAAAAATCGCCAGGCCACCGGCTGACCGCCGGTGGCCTTTGCCATTCTTGCCGCCGTAACCCATGCGCTTTTGGGCGCAAATCCGCACCAAACGGGGAAACGGTTTCGTCGGGAATCTCCGGGTGGGGTAAACACCCCACGGGGAACACCCCATTCCCGCATTCGCCCTCACTCACTAGAGTCGGCTTCCAAGAAGGGGGCAGTCCACACCACCAGAAGCAACGGAGAAGTTGTATTCCGGCGGAGGAAGAACCCAAAGGGGGCCTCTGAAAAAGCAAAATTGCGAGCCATGAAAAACGCGAGCGTACTGCAAGCCAGGCAAACTTGGGGATATCCGCCGGAGATTTCGTTTACCGACGCCGCCATCCCGTTACGGCGCGGGGCTTCGTGGCAATATCAGTTGCCGCTGCTGGCGGTGTTGCTGGTCTGCGCCGGAATCCTGGCCTGCATCATCGGCGACCTGTTCACCTGGTTTTCCCACCGCATTGAAGTGCTGCTGGTTTTCGGCGGCATCGGCTGCTGGCGCTGGGGCTGGTTCGCAGTTCAATCGGTCCGCGCCATCATCTACCGCTACTTCGTGTTTCCCCGGCTGCGCCGGCAGGCCACCCAGGCGGTGGCCGTTCACGGGCAGGCGCCGGAGATCGCCATCCTGGCGGTGACCTACAAGGAGAAACCCTGGATCACCAAGATTGTATTTGAATCCGTTTTCACCGAATTGAGTTCCGTGGTGGGCCTGCAAAAGCCCGCCCGCGTGGTGGTGGCCACCGGTGGGGACATGGACGACCAGACCGTGAGCGCCATCTATGCCGAATGCTGCGCCACGCTCCGTCCCGCCGATCCCCGGAATTGGCCGCCGCAACTCGTCCTGCTCCACGACGACACCGGCAAACGCCCGGCCATCGCCACCGCCCTGCGGGAAATCGTCGCCGGCAATCCGCATCCCGACAGCGTGGTGATCTTCATGGATGGCGACACCATCCTGCAACCCGGGCTGATGAACAAGGTGCTGCCGATGTTCCGGATCGAACCCCAGGTCTCCGCCGTGACCACCAACGAAAACGGCTGGGCGAAAGGTCCGCGGTGGTTTGCCGAATGGATTTCCCTGCGGTTCGGCCTGCGGCATCGGACCATGTGTTCGGTGGCCCTCTCGGGCAAATTGCTGTGCCTCACGGGCCGGCTCTCGATTTTCCGCGGCGATGTGGCCACCGACCCCACCTTCATGGAGCAGATCGAACGCGATTCCATCCAGCACTGGCTGTGGGATTCCTTCGACATGCTGAGCGGCGACGACAAGAGCACCTGGTACTGGCTCGCCGCGCGCGGCCGGCGCATGCTCTACATCCCCGATGCCATGGTCACCACGCTGGAAGTGGTTTCCGGTTCCGCCGTGGAACGGGCGCTGGCCAACATCCGGCGCTGGTCCGGCAACAGTTTGCGGCATAGCTGGCGCGCGTTTGTACTGGGACCGAAAAAGCTGGGCTGGTTCTGCTGGTACAGCCTGCTGGATCAACGCATGGCCATTTGGACGGTGCTGGTGGGCCCATTGTTTGCCCTGCTCGCCCTGAGCGCCGGACATTTTGAAATCGCCACCGGCTATTTCCTCTGGGTCATGCTCTCCCGTCTGGCGCACTCCGCCATCTCGTGGAAGCACGGCCGGCGGTTCTCCGCCTTCTATCTGCCAATGCAGATTTTGTCCGACTGGGTCATCGCCATCACCAAAATATGGATTCTGTTCCACCCGGCCAAACAGGCCTGGCTGAACCGCGGCGCCCGGACCCTGGATACCACAAAGAGCGGCGCGTTCTACCGGATGAAAGTGCTGACCGCGCATTACCTGTATGGTTTCACCTGCGCCACCACGATCATCCTGATTGGGGTGTACACCGGGTTCTTGCCGGTGCTGAACGAGTCCTCCCTGTTCATGCGTCACGCGGAGGGCTCCGCCCAAGCCCAACAGGCCGCCGCGCCCACCGCGCCGGCTCAGGCAGTGTTGTTGTTTGGCATGGATACGCCGCCCACACCGGCCGCTCCGGTGATTGCGGCAGCGGCGGCGCCGGCAAAACCCGAAACGCCTGCCGGGGCCATCGCCCTGGCGGCGGGCCCGCTTTCCCACCCGTGACCCCAACTGAAACCTGAATCTTTAAATCATTATGAGCAACCCCAATCCAGGCAATAGCAGTGAAAGTCAACCGGCGGGAGGTGGCCATACCCGGCCCGCACCCAAACATTGGACCCTCACCCGGACGATGGTGACCGGCGGCGTGGCCCTGGCCACCCTGTTTCTCATCGTGGCCGGCCTCTCCTGGGGCATCTATCGCCTGCAACACACCGTGGTTCACAACGCCATGGTCAAAGGGCGCGTGTACAAAGTGGGCGCCCGGATTGACGGCCAAATCAGGTCCGTGGAAGTGCAGCCGGGCCAGCGCGTGAGCCGCGACCAGGTGATCATCCGGCTGGTGGACGATCATTTTCAGGCCGCCGCCCGTCAGGCCGAGGCCGAACTGGATTCTTCCCGGGAAAAATATGACGTGGAAAAGCTCGCCATTGAACAGCAGCGCCGCCAGCTCGCGGTGGATGTGCAGCGCAGCGAAAGCGTGTGCGTCGCGGCCACCGGCGACCTGGAAGCCGCCAAGAGTTCCCAGGAAAAATGGAACCGGGAGTATGACCGCATCACCTCGCTCATCCAATCCGGAGTGGCTTCCCGGAGTGAAATGGACACGGTCACCGCGCAACGGGACAACGCCCGCGCCCTCGTCAAGGCCGCTGAAGGCCATCTGGCCGCCGCCGAATCGGACTCCCACCTCGCCGCGGTGCAGGTGGATGGTTTGAAAGTGCGGGAGGCCGGCCTCGCCGTGCTCGCCGCGGACGTGGAACTGGCCCGGCAGCGGCTGGCCCTGGCCAATGCCGATGTGGCGGCCACCGTGATTCGCGCCCCCGCCGACGGCTGGGTGGTGGACCGCATAGTAGAACCCGGCGGTTCGGCCAAGGTAGGCGAACCGATGATCTCGCTCTGGCTGGGGGCCCCATGGGTGGAAGCGTGGGTGGATGAGAAGAAGCTCGCGCGCATCAAAATTGGCAGCGCGGTGGACGTGACGCTCGCGGCCTTCCCGAATCACAAACTGCGCGGCCAGGTGGAATCCATCGGCGTGCTGACCGACAAGGAAATGTCGGAGTCCCCGGTGCCCAGCACGCTGCATTCGCTGTTCTCCGACAGCGCCATGATCCCCATTCGCATCGCCGTGCCGGAAGACACGGTCCGCCTGCAGCCGGGCCTGTCCGCCTTCGTGGGCATCAGTGACTCCACACCCGCGGCCAACGCCCGGCTGGCGGTGGCTCCCGACCAAGCCGCCATGCTTTCCTCCGTATTTCTGGGCAATGAACCGCAAGCCGAGCTGCAAGCGCAGCTCAATTTGAAATCGAAATAAACAAACTGAAACCAAAGCAGAAAGGTAACCCCAATGAAAGTTAGCATATTCGGACTGGGATACGTCGGTTGTGTCACGGCAGCGTGCCTCTCCAAGGACGGCCATGATGTGGTCGGCGTGGATGTGGTCGCGAGCAAGGTGGAACGGCTGGCCTCCGGCCTCCCCACCGTCATCGAAACCGGGCTGGACGAACTCATCGGCCGGGCCAAAAAATCCGGCAAATTGACAGCCACCACCGATGCCCGCACGGCGGTGATGGAAACGGACGCATCAATCATCTGTGTCGGCACGCCCAACAGTGCCGATGGCAGCCTGGACCTCTCCGCCGTGGAACAAACGGCCCGGGCCATTGGCCGCGCCATGGCCGAGAAAGGCGAACGCCACACGGTCATTCTGCGCAGCACCGTGCCCGCCGGCACCTGCGAAAACGTCATCATGCCGGCGCTGCATCCGGACACGCCGCACATTTCGCTCCTGGACAGCGACCTGATCATTGTCCCGGAATTTCTGCGCGAAGGCTGCGCGATTGCCGACTACTACGATCCGCCCTTCGTGGTGGTGGGCAGCGCCACCGGCAAGGCCGACGCCAACGAGGTCGTGGCCAACAGCCTCTTTGGCGGCGTGGTGGACAAATTAAACTGGCTGCCGTTCCGCGAGGCGGAAATGCTCAAGGCCACGTGCAACGTGTTCCACGCGCTGAAAGTGGCGTTCGCCAATGAAATCGGCTCGCTGTGCCGCTACCTCTCGGTGGACGGCGCCTCGTTGATGAACCAGCTGGTGCAGGACCAGAAGCTGAACATCTCGCCCACCTACCTGCGGCCGGGCCTGGCATTTGGCGGCTCCTGCCTGCCCAAGGATCTGCGCATGATTCTGCATCTCGCCGGCACCAAGAATGTGGACCTGCCCTTGCTGCGCGGGCTCCTGCCCAGCAACGACGCCCATCTGAAGCGTTCCATGGATCTCATCCCCAACAACGGCATGCGCCGCATCGGCCTTAACGGCCTGGCCTTCAAGTCCGGCACCGATGACTTGCGCGAAAGCCCCATCGTGCTCATCGCCGAGCATCTCATCGGCAAGGGCTACGACCTGAAGATTCATGATGCCGCCATCGAAACCTCGCGCATCACCGGCGCCAACCGGGATTACATCGAGAAGCGCATTCCGCACCTGTCCAGCCGCCTGGTGGGTTCGCTGGATGAACTGATTGAGCATTCCGAAATCGTGCTGATCACCCGCGATGGCGAGGCGGTGACCGACCGCGCCACGCAGATTGGCAAGCGCCCGCTGGTGATTGACCTCAGCGGCCGTGCGGTGATCTGGAAAAAACCGGCCGCCGCCGAGCCCGCGATGCCGACCGCCGCACTGCGGCCGGAACATCCCGTAAAGATGGCCGGGCTGACACCCGCGCGCAGCAAGCGCACGCCGCACCGCGCCCGCAACGGATACCGCAACGGCTCCCGGATCGCAGTCGCTGCGTAACCGCACCGGTTTCCGGCCGGAAGGCCGGAAACCAGGCATCGTGAATGCAACCGCATGAATCCGACCGTTAAACCAACCGCCTGCATCACGGTACGGTTCTGCGGTTGCATTTCCGCCTTTAACCCC
>DATJIU010000040.1:0-9477 GCA_035492855.1 Dongiaceae bacterium
CACCGACCGGGATATGAACTTGGTCACCTCGCCAAAGTTGCACAGGCCGGCCACGAACTGCACCACCCCGATCAGGAAAGCGAGGTAGGCCGCCAGTTGCAACGGCGTCAGCCCCAGGCTGGTATTGGCCGCCATGGATGCCGCCGTGATGAGACAGATCGAGGTGGTCGGACCAAAAACGTGGTGGTGCGACGAGAAAAAGAGCGCGCCCACAAAACCGCCAATCACCACCGAGATGATGACCGTCGTGGGCGGCAGCCCCAGGATGAGCGCAAAGCCAATGGCCTGCGGAATGGATACCAGCGTCAGCGTCAGCCCGGCAATCAAATCACGCCGCAGCTTGGCGGTCGAATACTGCCGCAGTTCGCGGACAAAAGGAAAACTGATGCGCGGCCCGGACCAGCCTCCGGCAGTTCCTCCCACTTGTTGACCGACATTTAAGTTCATTCGTTTTTCGCCCTACCCGGAAAAAATGATAACCCGGCCCGCGCCCGCCCGCCATGAGAATTCACCAAGCGCCCGGCGCGCCGGTGGCCCAGCGAAAGGTTGTTCAAATGCCGGTCCCGGGTTACGTTGTCGCCGTGATTCGCAACATCATCTTCGACTGGTCCGGCACGTTGGTGGACGATTTGCCCGCCGTGTGGCGCGCCACCAATTACGTGCTCAGCCAGGCCGAGCGCCCCGAGCTGACGCTGGAACAGTTCCGCGCCAAATTCCGCCTGCCCTTCACCCAGTTTTACGACGAACACACGCCGCACATTCCCCTGGCCCAGTTGGAGACCTGGTTTCACAGCCATTTCAAGCAGGCCCAGGATTCCGTGGTGGCCCTGCCGCACGCCCGCGCGTTCCTGGAATTCTGCCGCATGCGGCACCTGCGCACTTTTATTTTGAGCACGATGCACCCGGATCATTTTGCTCGGCAAACCGCGGCCACCGGGTTCGGTCTGCTCATCGAGCACGCCTATGTGGGGGTGATGGACAAGCGTGAGAAAATCCATTCCGTCCTCCAAGAAAACGGCCTCTTGCCCGAGGAAACCCTGTTCATCGGCGACATGGAACACGACATCGCCGCCGCGCAACATGGGGGCATTCATTCCTGCGCCGTGCTCACCGGTTACAACGGCCTGACCCAGTTGCGCGCCGCGCATCCCGAGCTGATCGTGGAACATCTCGGCGAACTCCAGGGCATCCTCGAACAGAACCATCTGGAACTCCCGGCGCTCACGCCGTCCGGCCAGCCCGAGGGCATTCCCGTGCCGACCGTCGGCGCGCTGATCTTTGACGATGCCGGCCGGGTGCTGATGATTCACACCCACAAGTGGTCCGACCTCTGGGGCATTCCCGGCGGCAAGATCAAGCTCGGCGAAGCCTCCGAGGCCGCCCTGCGCCGGGAGCTCAAGGAGGAAACCGATCTGGACATCACCGACATCCGGTTCGTGCTCGTGCAGGACTGCATTCACAGCAAGGAGTTTTATCGCGACGCGCATTTTGTGCTCCTCAATTACACCTGCCGCCGCACCGGCACCAACCCGGTGCAACTCAACCACGAGGCCCGCGACTTTCGCTGGGTCACCGTGGCCGAGGCCCTGAAGCTGCCGCTCAACCAACCCACCCGCATCCTGCTCGAAGCCGTGCAGGCCGCCGCCACCCCGCCTGCCGCATGAACCAAATCCAAATCGCCGACCTCGAAGTTTCCTACCGCGTCGGCGTGCCCGACGCCGAACGCGCCCAGCCCCAGCGTCTGCTCCTGACGGTGTTGCTGGAATGCGACTTCACCGCCGCCATCCATGACGACGACCTCACCGCGACCATTGATTACTACGCCGTCAGCCAGTACCTCCTCGACTACGGCCAGCACCGCGAGTGGAAGCTCATCGAGAAGCTTGCGGGAAACATCGCCGCCGATTTGCTGGCCAAGTTCAAACCCCAGCGCGTGAGCGTGGAGGTCAAGAAGTTCATCATCTCGCAGGCCCGCTACGTTTCCGTGACAGTTACCCGGCCGCAGGCCCAGCCCGGCCCGGCTTAAGGTAAAACAACCTGTTAAAAAAGTGGTTTGATCCGATTTGATTGGCTTGGATTTCATATAAATCCGTTAAGAGTAAAGCTGCGGCTTGCTCTGACCGTGTTGAGCACGTGGACCGCAAAACGAAGCCAAACGAACCCAAATCGGTTTGGCGTTTAAAATCGTTGTAAGCGATTTTCTCCCAGGCAAATCCGCGCTTTTTTGCTCCCAATAAATTTGGGTTCGTTTGGTAATTTGGTCCTTGCGGACGGCCACCAGATGATTGCGGAATTCAGAGTGCAGAGTGCGGAATGGAGACCTTGCCACGCCAGACCGGCAGGTCTGCGCAATCAGGTAGGGCAAAGCTGCTGCTTTGCCCTGACTGGTTTTCTCAACGCGCGGCGCAGACCAATAGGGTTTGGCGGTTTTCATGCGGGCAGAAACAGTCAGGGCGGCGCGGCAACGCCGCCCTACCGGATCGTAGCCGGCCCTGGGGCCGTCAACATTCAGCACGCGGTCTTCCGGCGTTTGCCTTCCTTTCCTCTCGGCCTCAGGGCCGGCTCTGGTTGCGCTTTTTCGCATCCCAGCGAGCATTCTACCACGCCCTTGGAACCCATGTGGTTTAACCATTAACCCTATTTATTGAGGGGAAAAATAAGGGTTTAAAAGTTAAAACCATTTCCGGGATAATGGGTTGCAAATTTGCAAAATCGAAAAAACGCAAAATCATTGTTAAAACAAAATGCGGGGTTGACCACCAAGAAACCAAGAAAGCCAAGGGCCTGAAGCGCGGCACGGAATGATAGTATCCGCCGGCAGAGTATTGCGCCCGGATTCAGCGTGCGGCGGCGGCCAACTGGGTACGGATCTGCCGGATCAATTCCGCATCCGCCGCCGGGTGCGGGCAAACTTGGGCGGCTTGCAGCGCCTCCAGCGCTGCCGCCGTTTTGTTTTGCCGGGCGCAGGCCTCGGCCAGTTGCAGTCGCAGCAGGAAATTATGCGGATCAATGGCAATGGCTTCCTGGATCAACGCTTCCGCCCGGTCGTACCGGCCCGCCTGAATCTCGAGCATCGCTGCCAACGAATCCGCCAGGTCGCCGTTGGCATCCACTTTTCGCAGCCGCTGTAGAACTTGGCGCGCCCCGTCCCACCGCTCCAGTTTCAGCAATTGCGACCCCAGGTTGAACTGAACCTGCGTGCGGAATTTCATCCCCGGCCATTCCAGCCCAAACCCGGCCGACTTCAATCAAAAAAGTTCCGGCATCACGCGGTCCCAACCGCACCGGCCGCCGGTCACGCCGGGAATTCCGCGTTGCAAATTTACTTTGCGTTCAATTGGCGATGTCAGTACGTTCCGATTGAGGAGCATAAGGCGCATCGGCTTGCCAAGGAGAGTCCGGATGAATCTATTGCCCGCAAAGCGGCCCCGCGTGTATGCCGTTCCGCCCCGGCGGTGCGACAATGTAATGAATTGTCATCATTTTGTCCCCGGCAGCACCCTGGTTTCCGCGCAGTTCCCACCCCTCCGACCATGAAACGGCCGCCCAAGATTTTGCGGGAGTCCGCCTCCAGCCGGATGCAGGCCGAATTGCACCGGTTACGCGAGGAACTGGCCTGGGCCCGGGAAGAGCTGGATGCCGCGCGCGCGGCCAGTCCCATTCCCCCACCGTCATCGGCGGAAAGTCCGGTCCCGGCCGCCCCCGCCCCTGCTCCGCCTCCGCAGGATCAGTTTGACCTGATCACCGCCGGCACCCTCAACCTGCTGGCCCAGTGCACCGCCGACCAGCGTTACGTCCAAGTCAACCGCAGTTATGCCGAGTACTTCAGCCGCACCCCGGAGACTTTTCCCGGCCGGCATCTCCGGGAAATACTCAGTCCGGAAGGATACGAATTCATCCGGCCGCACGTGGACCGGGTGCTACAGGGGCAGGCGGCGAGTTTTGACCTGGAACTGGAACATCCCGGGCGCGGCTGGTGTTTTCTGAACGCGGTTTTCACCCCGGAACGCAGCCCCGAGGGACCGGTCACGGGCTGGATCATGTCGTTCACCGACATCACCGAACAAATCAGCACCAGCCTGGAAAACCGCAGTCTCAACGCGGCCTTGCAGGAAAGCGAGGCGCGCTTCCGCAACATGTGCGATGCGGCGCCGGTCATGATCTGGATGACGGATTCCGGCGGCCTGTGCAATTACGTGAACCAGACCTGGCTGCTGTACCGCGGCACCCGGTATGAGGAGGAAATGGGCGACGGCTGGCTGGGGCGCATCCACCCTGCCGACCGGCGGCGGTGGCAGGACCTGTTTCAATCCGCATTTGCGGCGCGCCGCGAGTTCAAGCTGGAATACCGCATCCAGCGGCACGACGGCGAATATTACTGGGTGCTGGAACAGGGCGGGCCGCGCTTCACGCCCAACCGCGATTTTACCGGATACATCGGCACCTGCGTGGACATCTCCGAGCGCAAGTACGCGGAGCAAATCCTGGTGCAATCGCACGAGGAACTGGAAAAGCGCGTCCGGCAGCGCACCGTGGAAATGGTGCAGGCCAATGAAATGTTGCAAGCGGAAATCCTGGAGCACAAGAAGCACAAGCTGGCCCTGGCCCGGCTGGCGGACATTGTGGAATCCTCTTCCGACGCCATCTTCAGCGTCACCCGCGACCGCAAAGTGCTCAGTTGGAACCGGGGGGCGGAGCGGCTGACCGGATTTTCCAGCCCGGAGATGGTGCGCAGTTCGCTGGCGCCGCTCCTGCCGCCGGATCAGGCCGCCGTCTTTGACCAATGCTTTGCCGAGGTGTTGAACGGGGCCGCGATTCCCACCTTTGACACGGCGCTGCTGGCCAAGGATGGGCTCCGCCTGGAAGTGGCGCTGACCCTCTCGCCGCTCCGCTCGGTCCTGGGGCGGATTGTGGGACTTTCGTTCATCGCCCGGAACATCAGCGAACGCAAGCACGCCGAGGCGGCGCTGCGCGAAAGCCGCGAGCGCTATTTCTCCCTCTTCCTGAAAGCCCAGGCCGCGGAACGCAATCAACGCCGGCTCTCCAGCCAGGTGTTGAGCGCGCAGGAAACGGAACGCAAACGCATCAGCCGCGAATTGCATGACGAGGTGGGCCAGGCGCTCACCGCCATCAGCATCCGGCTGGCGGCGCTGAAAAAAAGCCGCGGCGCGAGCACCGCGTTCAACGCGGCCCTCCACGACGTGCAGCACTTGCTGGAAACCACCATGGAAGCGGTGCACGGTTTTGCCAGCGCCCTGCGGCCGAGCATGCTGGACGAGCTCGGCCTGGTGCCGGCCTTGCGGTCGAGCCTGAAAAGTTTCACCAAGCGCACGGGCCTGAAGGTCCGGTTCAATGCCACCCCGCGGGCCGAACAATTGGGGGCGGAGGAAAAGCTGGTGCTGTACCGGGTGTTGCAGGAAAGCCTCACCAATGTGACCCGCCATGCCCGCGCCAGCCAGGTGATGATTGACCTGCAGGAAGCCGGCAATGCCATTGTCATGACCGTCGCCGACAATGGCCGGTCATTTCAACCCGACGTGAGCGGCGCCTCCGGGCGGCGCCGGCTCGGCTTGCTGGGCATGCAGGAACGCGTACGGCTGGTCAACGGCCAGTTTGAAATCCGGCCCCAGCCCGGCATCGGCACCACCGTGCGCGTGGCGATTGGCTTGAAGTCCCTGCCCCCTCTGGCAAAGTCCGCCAAACTCAGATCAGTCAGAAAAACCGAACCGCAACCTTGAACGCAACAACCCCCAAATCAACCCATGGGTGCCAAAACCAACCCCAAAAAAATCCGCGTGCTGCTGGTGGATGATCATGCCATCGTCCGCCAGGGCCTCCGCGTGTTGCTCGAAAAAGAAGCCAACCTGGAAATCGTCGGTGAAGCCGATTCCGGGCGGCGCGCCGTGGAACTGACCCGCGAACAACACCCGGAGGTGGTCATCATGGACATCGCCATGCCTGGACTCAACGGCCTTGAAGCCACCCGGCAAATTCTCCAGGCGGCCCCGGCGGTGCGCGTCCTGGTGCTGTCCTCCTACAGCGACGACGAATACGTGCGGAAAGTGATTGAATGGGGCGGCGCCGGGTATTTGCTCAAGCAGAGCGCGGCCAATGAACTGATTCAGGCCATCCATGAAGTGGCCGCGGGCAACGCCTTTTTCAGCCCGGCCATTTCCCGCCGGGTCATCACGCAGTCCCGCGAAACCGGGCGCGGCAGCGGAAGCGCCAGCGGCACCCCGCCGGTGCGGCTCACCGCCCGCGAGGCCGAGGTGCTCCAACTGATCGCCGAGGGTCTGCCCAACAAGGGCATCGCCTACGAACTGGGCATCAGCATCAAAACCGTGGAGAAACACCGGCAGCAGGTGATGAACAAACTGAATGTCCACGATGTCGCCGGCTTGACCCGTTACGCCATGGCCAAGGGGATCGTGCGCGATCATCTGAAAGTACCACCGGAGACCCCGGCGGCTGCCGCCCCTGACGACACCACGACGCCAACGTAGCCCCGCTTATTCCACCAGGCCATGCTGCACGGCGTAATGCGTGAGTTGCGCGCTGTTGGCCAGGCGCATTTTTCCCAGGATGCGCTTGCGGTAGGTGCTGACGGTGCTGACGCTCAACGAAAGTTCCCGCGCAATCTGCCCCACCATCTTCCCCGAGGCGATGAGCCGCAGAATCATGAACTCGCGGTTGGAGAGCCGCTCGTGCGGGGATTGCTGGGCTTCGAGGTACAGCGTGGAAGTCATGCGGTCGGCCAGTTCCGGACTGATATAGCGGCTGCCGTTGAGCGCGGCCCGGATGGCCGCAGCCAGATCATCGCCGGTGCTTTCGCGGGTGAGATAGCCGGAAGCGCCGGCCTTGAGCAATCGCAGCGCAAACTGGTCTTCCGAATACAGGCCCAGCACCAGCACCGGGAGTTCCCCCCGCAACTGCCGCATTGCCTTCAGAATTTCCAGAGCGCCCCGCCCCGGCAGGCTGATGCCCAAGATGGCCACGTCCCACGGCTCCCGCAAAATCTCCGGCAAGGACTCCGCATTGCTGCGCGCTTCGCCAAACTCCGCCCCGGGAAACTGCACCGCCAGAATGAGCCGCAGCCCCTGGCGTAACAACAGATGATCGTTGAGCAGTAATATTTTCATGACGCCGCCACTTCCGGCCAGGGTCGCGCCTCGGGATTCGTGGCCAAAATTCCCCGTCCGGAATGAATCTTCAGTCGCTCCTTTTGCAGAACAACGCGGGCCAGTCCCCCGACCCACGTCCGCATGCCTCATCCTTAACGGTTGCAATGGCCCTCTGGGTATGGGGTGTTGACCCGAGTCGGCCCCACTGGCACTGGCCCCAAAACAGACAGCGCGATTTCCCGGAATGAGACAACGTCAAGGTGTAACCGGGCCAATTTGCCTGCGACAAGGAGTGCGCCGCTTGCTGTCGGTGTCGTTGGAACCGGCACAAACCCGGCGGCGACAGAAGAAACCCGCCTCATTTGTCGTCCGAAAAACGACAAGAAGTGCCGGACAAAATCGGACTCAAAAAATGCAAAACAATCAATGAAATCAAGGCTTTTCACCAGGTTCGATTTGGTATGGAATCTGCGCCCTATGTTGGCGGTATGAATCTCGTGCATTGTTTTTTTCGCAGTATGAAACTCCCCCGTTTTTTCTTTTCTCCGGTAGTTGCTCCTCGAAATTGGCTGGCCCTGGGGGCCGTTTTGATCGCCATCGGCTGTCTGACCGCCAGCGCCGACACGCCGGTGAAACTGCCCGTAATGGGGGTCACGGAGAGCGGCGACGACGGCAATGTAGCGTCCAATGCCGTGGATGGTTCGCTGGGCACGCGGTGGTCCGCCTCGGGCGACGGGCAGTGGATTCGGCTTGATCTGGGCACGGCCACCAACGTCGGCGTCGTGAAGATTGCGTGGCACAAAGGCGACCAGCGGCGGGCCATTTTCGACCTGCAAACCAGCGGCGACGGCAGCAGCTGGGCCACGGTGTTCTCGGGGGAGAGCAGCGGTACCACCACCAATTTTGAAAGCTTCCCCACCACCAATGCCACCGGACGGTACCTGCGGATCCTGGGCCACGGCAACTCGGCGGATATGTGGAACAGCGTGCTGGAGGCCCAGGCCTATTCGGCAGCCGCCATTCCGCCCGGCCTGCATCTGCATCTCGGTCTGACCAACGCCGCTTCCCCCGGCGGCAGCATCGCCCTGCAATGGAACGCCACACCCGGCGAATATTATCAAATCCAGACCTCCTCGAACATGGTCACCTGGGAAGACAGCGGCGTCATCATCACCAATACCGACACCACCCAGACCTGGGTGGATCCGATCCCGCAAACATCGGTTGCCACCGTATCGGCAAAATATTACCGCGTCAAAAAAGTGAAGCCGCCCACCAACACCGGAACCAATGTCAACCTGACCCTGCCATCAGTTGTGCTGGACCTGACCAACTGGAAGCTGACGCTGCCCGTGGACACTTCCCACGCCGGCAGCCCGGATGAATATCTCCAGCCGGAACTCGCCACGTTCGTGGACACGAATTATTTTTACGCCAACGCCACCACCGACGGCATCGTCTTTACCGCCCCGTGCGGCGGCGCCACCACCAGCGGCTCCGGTTACCCCCGTTCCGAACTCCGCGAGATGACCAACAACGGTACCGCGCTCGCCACCTGGTCCACCACCAGCGGCATCCACACCATGGAGATTACCGAGGCCATCACGCATCTGCCGAACGTCAAACCCCAGGTTGTGGCCGGCCAGATTCACGATCCCAACGATGATGTGATCACGTTCCGCCTGGAAGGCTCCAAACTGTTCATTGACCAGAACGGCGCCAATGGCCCGACCCTGACCACGAATTACAATCTCGGAGACATTTTCACCGCAAAATGGGTGGCCCATGACGGCGGCGTGGATTGCTACTACAACGGCCAGTTCATCTACACCTACCCGGTGAGCGACTCCGGCTGCTACTTCAAGGCCGGTTGCTACACGCAATCCAACACCAACAAAGGCGATCTCCCCACCGCCTACGGGCAGGTGGTGGTTTACGCCGTGAACATCACTCACCAGCCGGACTCGACGCAGAATCCCCCGCCGCCAGTTACCAATAATCTCGTGCTGCCCGCCACGGTGCTCGACCTCACCAACTGGAAGCTGACCTTGCCCGTGGATACCGCACACGCCGGCAGCCCGGATGAGTATCTCCAGCCGGAACTGGCCACGTTTGTGGACACGAATTATTTTTACGTCAACGCGGACACCAACGCTGTGGTCTTCACCGCCCCGTGCGGCGGCGCCACCACCAGCGGTTCCGGGTATCCCCGTTCCGAGCTCCGCGAAATGACCAATAACGGCGCCGCGCTGGCCAGTTGGTCCACCACCAGCGGCACGCACACCATGGAAATCACCGAGGCCATCACCCATCTGCCGGACGTCAAGCCCCACTGTGTTGCGGGCCAAATCCACGA
>DATJIU010000041.1:0-18706 GCA_035492855.1 Dongiaceae bacterium
CGCTGGAAGGCTGCCACGGGGTCGATATTTTTCCCACCGAGCAGGCGCGCCAGGTGCTGGCGATGGTAGAAGAAATCATCGTTGCGGTTCTGCACGACTTCATAGCCGAACTGGGCCAGATAGTTGCGGATGGTGGTTTGCCGTTCGGTGTCGTGATTGTGTTCGATGGTCATCAATGCAATGGCGTAGGTTTTCAAATCCAGTGCCTGCAGGATGTCGAACTCAGCGCCCTCCACATCAAGGGTGAGATAATCAATCAGGGTGGGCGCGTTAAACCGGCGCAGCAATTCATTGGGATTAAGGGTGTCAACCTCAATGACCGCTTTGGTGGCATTCTGCCGCCGACTGGCGTTGATGTCCGTTTCCTTGAAAGATTCAATGGCGCTCAGGCCGTGAGCATCCACAAAGCGCAACTGCTGCCGGCTTTGATGCCAGAGCGCCACATTGACAGAGATGCAATTGCGGCAGGCGCAAACCTGGGGATAATAGCGGGGGTTGGGTTCGACACAGATGCCGCGCCAGCCCAAATCCTTTTCCAGCGCATACGTATTGCTGATGGTTTTGCCGTCGAACGCGCCAAAATCCAGAAAGAAACCGTCGCGTTTGAAGCCCAAACACTCGGCCACCCAGGCATCCTGTCCGATGTGGGATTGGTAGTCTATTTTCACAGTAGGTTTGTTGGTAGGTTGAATGGGGATTCGGGGCGAGCTTTTGGCGGCGGCCTCCCAGACCCCCAGTTGTGCTCCCAGGGCGGTCAGCCGGAGGTTGACATCGCGTTCGTCGGAAATGGTAATTGCATTTTGGGCTATGAAAGCAGCCAGATCGCATAACTTTGGCACGGCATGCGAGGTGTCTGTCAGCGCCACGGAAAAGTATTTTAGAATGAAATGCAGACACCGGCGGCCGTTGGCCATGCGGATGTCGAATTGATGGCGTTGCAGAGCGGCTTCCAGCACCGCCGGCAATTCGGCCGCAGTGCGGGGCTCGTAGGCCACACCTTTGTTGGCCAATGGACTGCGGGCCAGTAACAATAGCGGCTTCTCATACAGCAGCGCCTCGAACTGGGTGGAACTGGCCATGCAGGCCACCACATCCGCTGCCCGAATCAGGCTGTGCAAATTGACCTCGCGCACGACGCGAAGGTGGGCAGTTTCCAGTGCGGAATAATCATCGGCATCCAGCGGATGCGGTTTAACAATGACCAGGCAGTCCAGTTGGGCAGCGGCGGCAGCCAGATGTTGCATGGTGGCCTCTGAGGATTTAAAGCCGGTGGTGTGAATGCGGGCGCCGGCGTAACCCGCCGGGACGAAGGAACTGGCCGAATCATATTGCAGGAGCATCGCCACCAGCTTTTTGCTCTGCGGATTAAATTTGGCTGAAAATGCCGGAGCATCCAAAAACTCGGTCTGAGCGTACTTGGTTTCGCAGCGGGCGAGATAAGTTTGTTGCGCGGCGTGAAAGAGGGTGGTTTCGTTGGCGGCTTTAAGCGTCTGATTGAGCGTGAAACTCCAATTCAGTTCCGACTGGCCGACCTGCCCTACCATTTCAATCATCAGCGTATCCGGCAGCAGGCCGCGTTCGATCACCCAGCACGGCAGGCCTTTTTGCTGGGCGAGTTGCTGGAGGATGACGCTTTGCGGCAAAATGGTGCCCCAGACCAGAACCACCGAAGGCTGAAGTTCATCGAGGAGAGTGCGCAACACCTGCTGGCAATCCACCGCGCCGGCGGTGAATTCGGAGAGTGGCCGGTCGCCTTGTTTGGTCCAGGTCTGGTCACGCTGGGCCAGGGCTTGGAGTAACGGCGCTTCCAAGATGGCGGTATCGGCCAGTTTTCCGTAAATCTGACTGTAACCCTGCAACCACAGCGGAATGACGATGGTGCGAATTTCGAGATCGGCGGCCGGGGCGGTGCCGAGAAGTACCAGTTCCATGTCCTGCTTGGCCAGTTCATCCTGGAAATGCTTCCACCAGCGGCTGTTTTCGGCATCCAGCGGCAGGAAGCAGGAAGCCAGGCACAGTTTGCGCGCCGGATTGGGGGAATTGCTCATAGTAATGGGAGTTGCGGCAACGGCTTTGGCTTGTTGTGTCGGCTGGCCATAATTTTGCACCACACCTGAAATATTTGATTTGATGAGATAGTTTCGTGCCACATCGCGTTCTGAAAACGGGTTGCCCCAGCGTGTACGCAACTGTTCCGGGCTCATGATCCTTGTCAGTTTTTCCAAGGTGGCCGCTTGTTGGCAGAAAAAGAACGGTCCACATTCTTGCCCAGCCCGCCGGTCGGGCGGACAGTATTCATCATGAATCGGGATTGGATTGCCGAGCATGTGATGAAAGACCTGGTGGGTAACGCAAGCCCGGAACAGAGCGCCTTGAAAATGCAAAAAGGCGAGCTGTTGACCGTCGACATGATACCGGCAATCGGTGCGGGACAAGGCGCGGGGCGAATCGCCAGACGCCTTGACAGCAAAGCCTGGCGGCAGGGGATGATGCCAGGCAAGTTGTGGCAGCAACAAGGGCTGCGGGCACAGGAGAAATTCGCTTTGGCCTTTCGCCAGATGGCAGGGGAGCAACTCCTGTCGCACGAGGTAGTCCACAAACATTTCCTCGGGAGTCGAGTCGAAAAGGCAGGTCCAATCTGTCAGGGAATTCAACGACTGTTCAATTTTCCCCCCGAAAAAGCTCGTGGTGAAATCATGTCGGCCCCCAACTTTGAGCCGGTTCAACTTGGAGAATACATCAAAAAGAAAAGCCTCCGGGTTCTGTTCCAGCCGGTTCAACTGCTGTTCATAAATCTCCAGCCATTGCGGGTCATGTAAAGCCGCGAAGCAGGTGGAGGAACTGGTGAAAGTGGAGCCGGCGAACTCCGCGTGCAACCGGCTCAGTTTTTCATTGAAGAAAATGTCAGCATCCCAGGCGAGTACGGGGGTGTTGCCGCTCCATTCCTTGAGGACAATCCAACGGAGAAAGCACTCGAAGAAATGGTTCGCGTAACGCTTCCGCAGGTTGGGATAGCGGGCGGCGATTTTTTGGAAAAGCGGCGCGACATCCTCCAGGATGAAATTTTGTTCACGCAGCCGGGCGCGATCGGCTGCCGGGACAAATTCGTAACCGTGCAGGCAGAGCACTGTCATGGGCTCGTCATTGAAGCCGTGCAGGGCGGCGTGTTCGGCCACTTCGCAGAGCGGGACGCTGGTGGCGTACTGCCCGGCCGAATACACCCAAAATATCATTACGGATTTCATGCGACGGCAAAATGGAGTTCCGGAGCCGGTTGGCGGGATGCGGTGACCGGCCATTCACTTTGAATCCGGGTGGCCAGCTCCAGAGCGGCGGCGATGGTTTGGTCCATATTGTAATACCGGTAGGTTGCCAGCCGGCCGGCAAAGTAAACGTCCGGTTCCCGGGCGGCCCGGTCGGCGTAAACCTGGTAATGCTGGCGCGCGGCGGCATTCGGAATGGGATAATAGGCTTCCCCGCCGCGGCGGTAGTCCATGGGGTACTCGCGGACGATGGTGGTGCCGGGGCAGGTCTGGCCGGTGATATGTTTGGTTTCCACGATGCGGGTGAAATCGTGGTCGTTGGGGTAGTTCACCTGCACGGCGGGTTGCCAGAAACCGGTCCGCCCGGTAAGGGCGACCTGGCTGGTGAGCTGTTCCGCGGTGAAATGTTCCGCCTCAAACCGCAGCGAGCGGTACGGCAGCACCCCCGCGCAATAGTCATAATATTCGTCAATGGCGCCCGTGTAGATGAGCTTGCGGAAGCGGACCTGCTGGCGGACGCGGCGGTAATCGGCGTTGAACAGCACGGTCGTGCGGCGGCAGGCCGCGAGGAGGCGTTCACACATGCGGGTATAACCGGCGTCCGGCATGGCCTGAAAGGATTCGCGCAGGTAGCGATCATCACGGTTGGTCCGGATGGGCACCCGGGCGCAGACGGAAGCATCCAGTTCCGCCGGCTCCTGACGCCACTGTTTGCGGGTGTACCCTTTGAAAAACATGTTGTAGAACTCCCAGCCTACCTGCGAAATGATGACCTCCTCGGAGTTGGCCGGCGTGGCGATGGGCACGCGCACGCTGTTCAGGTAAATCTGGAATTCGGTTTCCGTGGCCGGCCGGCCGATCAACTGCTCGTAGGTATTGAGGTTGATGGGAAACGGCCAGTAGCGCCGGTTGGTCCACGAAAGAATTTGATAATTGGCCGGCCGCCAGCCGGTAAAACGATTGAGGTAGGTGACGACCTCCAGTTTGTCAGTGCGGAAATAATGCGGTCCGTAGGTATGGATCAACACGCCGTGCCGGTCTGATTCGTCGTGCGCATTTCCAGCCAGATGATTGCGCCGTTCCACGATGAGGCAGGAGGCGCCGAGCTCGTTGGACAGGCGTTCGGCAAGCACCAGCCCCGAAAAACCGGCCCCCACTATCAGAAAATCCACTTCCGCGGGCTGCTGCGCCAGGATCCGGCAGCCGGATTGGCCGGCCAGGCTGGCGGCGCGACCGGAGCGGTGGGTTCCCGCCGTTCCGGGGTTTGGCTCGGAGTGAGGCCGGGAGCTCATGAGCGGAAAATTATTGCTGGCCGACGGCAGCCAATTCAATGGCGCTCAGGTTTTCCCGGGCCAGCTCATGGTTGGGCGCCAACTGCAACACCCGCTCAAAACAGGCGCGGGCGGCGGTGGGCTCCTCCATCCGGTAGCAGCAGACTCCCAACTGCAACAGCAGGTCGAGGTCGTTGGGCTGGTCGAGCAGGGCGGTTTCGATGACTTCGCGCGCGACGGCAAAGTTGCCGTCACTCAGGAGGTGTTTGGCGGCCAGTCGCAGGACCAGCAGGTCGTGCGGCGCCAGGGCCACGGCATGCAGGAAGCAGGCTTCCGCTTCTTCGCCGTGTTTCAACTGCTGATGCGCGAGGCCGAGTTGGACATAGATGCGGGGAGTCTGCGGCGCGAGCCGGGCGGCGCGGTTGAAGGAGCGCGCGGCGGATTCGTATTCGCCGAGTTCATAATCCAGGCTGCCCAGGGCCACCCAGATGGCGGAGATATCCGGGGCCACTTCGGCGGCGTGCTGGAGAAAATTGCGGGCGACAACCAGTTCGCCGGCGGCATACCACTGGTCGGCCCAGACCAGGCAACGGTCGCGGATGGCGGCCAGTTCCTGGGCGGCGGATTCGGTGGCGGAGCCGAGGGAGGTCAGAAGCGGGCCGGTAGAGAGGTCGGTTTCGGCGGCAGCGGGCAGGGCGGCTACAGTTTGCATAAAGAGAAAGGGGACAACGGTTGTGGTTTTGTGATTTTTTAACGCCCCAATTTTTCCTCTTTACCGGACGGGCCGGGTTAAACCCAGCCCGTCCAGCGGAAGGAGCCAGCGGTCTCGCCGATTGGCGACCGGACGAAATTCGCTGGACAGGGTTACTGCTGCAGCAGCCGCAGGGTGCTTTGCGGCAGCTGGTTGGCTTGCGCCAGCATGGCGGTGCCGGATTGCACCAAAATGCTTTGCTTGGCGTATTCAGTTGATTCTTCGGCCACATCCACGTCCTGGATGCGGGAGGAGGCGGCGGTCAGGTTTTCCTTGCTCACCATCAGTTGTTCGCTGGTGGAGTTCAACCGCGACTGATACGCGCCGATGGTGGCGCGGTCCTCGGAAAGCTTGGTAATGGCGAGTTTGACCAGGGTCAGGGCATTCACCGCGGCGGTCGTGGTGGTCACGTTGGTGGCCAGGGCATTGGTGTAGGTGCTGCTGCCGAGATCAATGCCGACCATGGAGAGCGTGTTGCCCTCGGAGTCCAGGGTGACGTTCAGGCTGTTCGGCGAGAACAGGCTGACGCCGTTGAAATCTTTGGTGCCCGCGGTGGCCACGTAGGCGGACAACTGGGTGAATTCGCTGTTGTAGAGCGACCGGTCCTCATCCGACTTGGTGACGTCCTGCGCGGAAATGGTGAGTTCACTCATGCGCTCCAGCGCCTTGGAAATATTCTTGAGGTAGCCGTCCTGCGTCTGGGTGAACGAGATGGCATTGCCCACGTTGTCCGTGGCGGCATTAATGCGGGCGACCTGGGCATCCAGCCGGGAGGCCACCGCGAGCCCGGCGGCATTGTCGGACGGGGTCACAATCTTGGACCCGGAACTGAGACGAGACAGGGAGGCGCTCAGGCGGTTCTGGCTCGTTTGCAGATTGTGCGACGAAACCTGCGCGGTGATGTTGGTGTTGATGATCATAGCTTGACGGGATTGTTGTTATTGGCGGGGGAAGACTTGATGGCGGCGGCGGCGACCGGTTGCCCGGGCTTGGGCAGCTTGGGCAGCGGCAGATTCGGCCGCACGACGGCCTGCTGGTTGCTGCGTTGAATTTCTTCGTACACCTCCTGGCGGTGCACCGGGACATCGGCCGGGGCTTCGATGCCCACCTTGACCACGTCGCCTTCCACGCGGACAATCTTTACGCGGATGCGGCCGTCAATCACGATGCATTCACCGGCTTTGCGGGAGAGGATGAGCATGATGGCGGGGTGGTTGGCGGCTTAACTGAGGGGCAACGGATGCTGCACGGAGTATTCTCCGGCGTTCGTCAGCACCACCTGACGGCCAATGCGGGTGTGGCGGTTGATAACCACCGGTCCCTTGAGATTCACCGTGCCGCGGCCCGAGCCGTGGATGGTGACGATGTTCAGCAGCAGGGCATCTTCGGCTTCCTGCAAACCCAAAAATTCAACATCGGACTGGGGCAGGTCCGGATGATAATCCGGCGCCACCAGAAAAGGATTGATGACGACGAACGCCAGGGCGGCGTTGTCCCGGACCTGGAGCCATTCGAACGGCGCCTCGTCCGGGTTGGCGATGAGCACATAGTCCTTGATCTGTTCAAAGCCCAGGATCCCCATGGGCAGGCGAACCTCGGTGGTCTTTTGGACCGCGGGCGGCTCCGGTTCAATGGCAGTGGCGCATTTCATCTGAAAAGTGTTTAGCAACGGGTGTGCCACGTGTCCGGCGGGGGCTTTTGTTGTTTTGTAAGTCATTTATGGAAAGCTATTAGCGCGTTTTTAATTTGGCGGAGAGTTTTTTGAGGGACTGGAGTAACCCCTGCGCCCGGCAATTTTTGGCGGGCGCCCGGAGAAAATTGCCTTGTGCCCCAAACCCTCTTACCGCCCGCTCCGATTAGCCCCTTGATACCCAGCCTGCCGGAATAAAATTCCGCATAAATATCTTAAAACAAACTCAATACATATTCCGGAACGGCGCCAAGGCGAGCCCGTGAAGCGGCAGGTCCGGTAACTGGTGGGGAGGCCGGTGAGATGCCTTACGGACCCGGACCAGATGGTGCGGAGGTGGGTGACCAGCGGCCGGGCCGGGTCCGGTTAGAGGTAGTTCAGCAACGAGCGCTGGAGCAGCCCGGTGCTGCTTTGCAGGGCGGCCTGATAGGCATATTGCGCCTGGTTGAGCTGTACCAGGGTGCTGGTGATGTCTGCGCCCGCTTCCTTGGAAATCATCTGGCTCAGTGAATCCGACTGCGTGCTGGCGGCAGACGAAGCCGAGTCGAGCCGAGTCTGCACCGCCCCGATGGTGCCGATCTGGTAGGTTAAATTATCCTCGTCCTTGGAGAGATCGGAACGGTCAGTGGCGGCAATGGATGCCGTGTCGCCGGCGAGCAGGTGGTTTTGCAGCGAAATCAGGTGGTTAAAAAGGTCCGCGCCGCTGCGGCTGTCGGTGATCATGCCGCGCGGTCCGGTGCCGGTCGTATTGGCGCCGGGTACGTCCACCGCGAGGGTGACGCCCGGTTCAATCTCGCTGCTGGCCACGTTGCTGTTGCCCTGGTAGGTCACGCCGGTCACGTTGCCGTTGGCATCCGTGGTCACGGCAAACGGCGGCTGGTCGGTCTGGGTACCGCCGAACAGGTAGCCGTTGGCGCCCTTGGTGTTCATCAATTGCGCGGCCTGCTGGATGATCTGGGTGATTTCCGTGGCGTACGACTTCAATTCCTCCGGCGAGCGGGTGCCGTCGGCCTGCGTGGCCAGTTCGCCCACGCGGTCAGACAGGGTCTTGAGCGACTTGAGGGAATTGTAGGCCAGCGTGGAGCGGTCCTGGAGGTTGCTGATATTGGTGGAACGCTGTTGCAGGGCGGCGGCCGCGGTATTCAAATCCATCGTCCGCTGCATGGCAATGGGGTCGTCCTCCGGGGCGGTGATGCGCTGGCCGGTGGACACCTGGTTTTGCAACTGGTATTGCCGGGTCGAGAGCTGGTTCAACTGGGCGATGAGCGAGCTGCTGAAGGCATTGGCGGTGACGCGCATGATAGAAAAGAGGGTTCAGGGTTCAGATTCAGGTCTTCATGCTCAGGATCGTGTCCAGCATTTCCGCCACCGTGGTGACCAATTTGGCCGAGGCGGCATAGGCCTTTTGAAATTGCATGAGGTTGGTCATTTCCTCGTCCACCGACACGCCGCTCACTGAGTCCCGCTGTTTGCTCAGCATGGAACTCACCGCGTCATGGTCGGCCAGCTGCTGGTTGGCGGTGCTGAGGTTGTTGCCGAGCTGCGATACGATAGTGCTGTAGGCACTGCTAAAGGTCTGGTTGCCCAGGCCGCTGATCGGCTGGTCCGCCAGTTGCGCCAGGGCCAGGGCCACGGAATTGTCGCCGCTGGCGCCGGCGGTACCGGCAGCCTGAATCAGCGAGGGGTCTCCCGTCAGGGCCGAATTGACCTGGATGGTCGCCGCGTCCGTGCCGGTGAAAAAGTCTGCGCCCGTGGTGCCGCTCAGGCTGTAACCCGCCTGGTGCAGCGTATTGACCTGGGCGATGAGCTGGCCAGCCAGAGTGTCGAGGCTGCTGCTCAGGGTCTTCAGGGCGCCATCCCGCACATCAATCGTGCCCCGGATGGAGCCGCCGCTCAGGGTGAGGGGGGTGCCGCTCGTGGCGGCGCGCACCAGCATCTGGCCGCCACCGGCGTCATAGGTCTGCAACGTGTCCAGCACCTTGCGGTCGGAAACCATGGTGGTGCCGCCGATGCTCACGCTCACCGTGCCATTGGCAGCGGTACTGGTTTGGATGTTCACCAGTTGGGATAGCTGCTCCAGCTTCTGCTGGCGCAGGTCGCGGAGGTCATTGGCCACGCCGCCCTGGGGAATCTCGGAATTGACGATCTGGTCGTTCAGCTTGGCGATGTCGGACAGCAGGGAGTTGGCGCTGCTGACATCGTTGTTCATCGAGGTGTTCAGGTCCTGGCCGAGGGAAGTAAGCTTGGCGGAAGTCTGGTTGAGCCGGTCCGCAAGCGTCTGGGCCTTGTTGAGCAACAACTGCCGCTCGGTAAGCGACGACGGCGCGGTGGCCACGCTCTGGAAGGCGTTGAACAGGTCGCTCAAATCACCCGCCAGCCCGGACGTGGTGTCGTTGCTCGTGCTGGAGGTGCTGCTGGTCTGGAGATTGATGTATTCGCCGAGGTCGGCCTGGGCGTATTGCAGGGCGCTTTGCTGTGACTGCCAGTAGCTGCCCACGCTGTTCTCATTCTGAATCTGGCCGTCCACGATGCTGTTGCGGAGCTGGGTGATGGCCACCACGTTGGCGCCCGTCCCTTCCGGACCGTAATAGCTGGAAATGGCCGGGCTGGTCTGGATGTCCACCCGCTGCCGGGCATAGGCGGTGTTGTTGATGTTGGCCAGGTTCTGGCCCGCCACTTCGACTCCCGTCTGCTGGGTTTGCAGCGAGCGTGCGCCAAGATTCAATGTGCCAAAAAGTCCGAGCATAAGGTCAAACGGCCTTCATCAGGAAGGCAAAGGAACCCGTCACCCATTCCCGGAAACAACCAACCGGGAACGGGGACGGGGCCGAACCGCCCCAACCGGGGGCCAGTTCCGCCGGTTGGGCAAAGCAGATCATGCTGGGGTTTAACGGGTGGGTGTTCATGGGTCAACCGACAGCTTCATAAAGGGAGTTTTGCGGCCACCGGCCGGCCGGCGTCTGTCCGGTGCCGGTATAGGTGGTGGTCATCCCGGCGCCCGGGAGAATGGAGCCGATAAACCGCTGCATCAGCTCGACCACGCGGCTGAGGAGCAGGTGGTTTTGCCGGGCGCGGTGCTGGACGCGGACGAGCAGCTCGTTGTTTTCGGCGACGAGCGCGCCGACGAGCGGCCGGTACTCGGCCGGCAGCCGGGCGGCCAGTTCCCCGAACGGCGTGTGCTCCGGCAGTTCCAACCGCCGCGCCAGATGGCGTTGCAATTGTTCCCGCGCGGCGCGCGCCGCATGGATGGTTTCGGCCTGGGCGTTGATGATGGCGACATTTTGCAGCAGGTTCTGGGTCTGGCGTTCCAGCACCAGTTCCTGTTGCTGATCCAACAGGGCGAGCATCTCGCCATATTGCTTTAATTCTTCGCGCAAGGCGTCGATGAGATTGGTAAGCAGGTCTTTCATGAGGTGGCAGGGGGAAATTGGACGGGCGACACGTTAGGGGCAGGCGACAGGTTAAAATGGGGCCGGGCGGTGGCGACAGGGCGCGACGTGGTGAGCGGTGCGACTGAACCCGCCGTACCGGTTCCGGCCTTCGAAGCGGCAGGGGCCGGGTGCTCAAGTTGTTGCTCAAACACCTTGGCCAGCCCCAACACGCCGGTCTTCGAAATATTGTCCGCGAGCTGGTTGGTGATCATGTCCTGATAAATGCCCGCGGAGGTCGAATTGTCGGTATAGCTTGATTTGATCATCGTCTGCTGCGTGCTGGCCAGGATCTGGCGGAGCAGGATGGCCTCAAACTGGCGGCTCGCCTCGGCAATCTTCTGATGCTGGGTCAAATTCGGATTATCCGCCAGCCGGTCGGGCGCGATATTCGCGGCGTTGATTTGGGATGGCAAGGGAGTGACCTGCATATCAACGGATGAGCAGTTCCGCCTGGAGGGCGCCGGCCTGCTTCATGGCCTGAAAAATGGCCATCATGTCGCGCGGGGTGACTCCCAGCGAATTCAGCGCCGAGGCCACCTTTTCCACGGTGGGCAGCTCCGGCAGCGGAATGACGGCGGATTTGGATTCGGTGACATCGGTGGTGGTGGTGGTGGTGACCACGGTCTGGCCGTTCGTGCTCAGCGGATTCGGTTGCGACACGCTGGGCGTGGAGGCCACGTTGATGGTGATGTTGCCGTGCGAGACGGCGCAACTGGAAATCTGGATGCTCGCGGTGGCCACGATGGTGCCGGTGCGTTCGTTGATGATGATGCGCGCCGGGGTGTCCGGCGTGACTTCAATGGCTTCGAGCCGGGCGATGAAATCCACGGGGAAATCCTCGCCGCCGGACGGAATCCGCACCGTTACCGTGGTGGCATCGTCGGCGTGGGCGCTGTTGGTGAAAACATTGTTGATGGCGCTGGCCAGCCGTGCGGCGGTGGTGAAGCCGGGTTCGCGCAGCAGGAGGTCAATGGTGTTATCCCGCACAATGGTGGTGGGGATTTCCTTTTCCACCAGCGCCCCGTTGACAATCTGCGCGGTGGTGGGGTGGTTCTTGGTCACCGAAGCGCCGCCGCCGCCGGCGCTGAAACCGCCCACGGAAACCGGGCCCTGCGCCACGGCATGCACCTTGTTGTCCGCGCCAATCAGCGGGGTTTGCAGCAGCACGCCGCCCTGCAGCGACTTGGCATCGCCCATGGAGGCCACCTGCACATCCAGCCGCGAACCGGATTTGACGAATGCGGGAATGTCGGCGGTAACCATCACCACGGCCACGTTCTTGGAGGAAATGGTGTCCGGCGGGATATTGATGCCGTACCGCTGAAGCATGTTGGCGATGGTTTGCTTGGTATAAACGGGGTCCTTGTCGCCATCGCCCGCGAGGCCGGCCACCAGGCCGTAACCCACGAGCTGGTTGTCGCGCGCCCCGGCCACCATGGCCAGATCGCGGATCCGCACGCCGAGGGCGGCGGCCGGCAGGGCCGAAGCCAGCAGAGCGGCCAGCAGGAATGCAAATTTCAAAATCGCCTGGCTGGCCGGATGCGGCTTTTGCCAGATATGATGCCACACCCGGTTGGAGGCGCGCTCCGTGACGGTGGGATGCCACATCACCGGCAGGGCGGGGCCGGTGGCCGGCATCACCGGGGCGACCGGCAGCGCGGCGGCGGCACAGCCGCGGTGGGGATTCAAATGGCGGGGCACCAGAGGCATGATCAGAAGGGGTTGAGTTTGTCCCAGATGCGGGTGAACCAGCCTTTGTTCTGGCTGTCAGTCACCGTGCCCTTGCCGATGATCTGAATGGTGGCGTCGGCCACATTGTAACTGTACACGGTGTTGTTGGCGGCCACGTCCTCGGCGCGCACCTGCCCATGCAGCAAGATGGTCTGGCGTTCGCCGCTGAAGGCGGTCTCGCGCTTGCCCTCGATCACGAGGTTGCGGTTGGGCAGCACGTCAACGACCCGCACGGCAATCTTGGCAATGACCGCTTCCGAGTTGTTGATGGTGCCGGAGCCGTCATGCTTGATGGCCGAATTGTATTCCATGGCGGGCATTTCGCCGCCGGACCGCAGCAGGCTGCTGGACGGATAGAGGAACGAGGTGATCGCCGCTACCAGGCTGGAGCTCTTGGCCGTCTTGGTGCCGTTGTTCTTCGTGGCGGTGGAATTTTCCTGCACGAGAATGGTCAGGATGTCGCCCACGCCCGTGGCGCGCTTGTCGGCGAACATGGACTTGGCGGCATCGTCGTGCCAGAGCGATTGCGCGGGGGCGACCGCCGGCAGCAGCGCGGCGGCCAGCAGCAGGACGAGACAGGGCAGGGCTGGGGTTTTCATGGTTAAAGCGGAATCTCGATGGTTTGTTCGTCAATCACCGTACCGGTGATGTCGTGGCGTGAATCCAGGTTGCGGGCGTGGATGCTCTGGCCCGGCACGCCATCTTCCAGTGCCTGGACTTTCAAGGAAATCGTCAGGGCGCCGTTGCGGACGATGGCATCAGCGGTCTGGCCGCGGTGAATCACCGCGCGCGGCTTGAGCGCCCGGGCGAGAATCGGTCCGCCGGCGGGCACGGTTTCGGAAAATTCCAGGGTGGGATCCCCGGCGGTGAAATCTGCCAGCGGATCGCGGATGGCCAGCACATCGCGTTTTTCGCGGGTGACATCGGCTTCGCTCAGGCGGTCACCACGGCGGAGCGCGGAGCGGGCCACCCAGACTTCGCGCCAGACATGCGCCGCGATCGACATCTGCCAGTTGCCCACGATTTCGTGGTCGGTGCGCAGTTCAAACCGGACAATGCACGAGGGCGTAACGCCCGAGAGCGGCAGTTCCAGAACCTTCAATGTGAGCGGTTCGTCGGGCACGTTCAAAGTCGTCCACGACCGGGTAAACCGGAGTTCGAGATCGCCCTTGTCCTTCACGTATTCCTGCTGCAACGCCGCGGTGAGCTGCGTCATGAGATCCGCTTCGTTGTACTGCCGGGAACGGCGGGAGACCTGCACCTTGGCCGCGCCGGTCCAGTTGCTGATCGTCACGCCGGGCGCGAGGTCACGCAGCCAGGCGGCAATCTGCTCACGGGTGATCACCGCGGTCGTGCCAAAGGCTGGCGCGTCGGTGAGCCGCACCGCCGGCAACGGCGTGCTGCTCGTGACCAGTTGGGCGAGCATGAGGCCGCCGCCATCCGTGATGGCGGTGGGATGCAGCTCGAAATTCGAGGGTTCGTCCGCCCGCAGGCTGAGAGCGAACCCTCCGCCCAGGCAGGCGAAAAGGGAGAAAACCAGCCACCGCTTGACCCGCAATTTCCAGCGGACCGGCCGGCGCCCGGGATTCCGGACGCGGCAGGTGGCGGAGGAGAAATTGAAAGTGGCCATAGGTATCGGGGGAAACGTTTAACGGTGGAGATTGTTGCTTTGCTGCATCATTTCATCCGCGGCCTGCACGGCCTTGGAGTTCACCTCATAAGCGCGCTGGGCCAGGATGAGGTTGACCATTTCCTCCACGACCTTGACGTTGGAAAGTTCGAGATAGCCCTGTTGCAGCGAGCCGAAGCCGTTTTCGCCGGGGTTGCCGAGTTCGGGCGTGCCCGAGGCGGTGGTTTCCTTGTAGAGGTTGCTGCCGAGGTTATCGAGGCCGGCGGGATTGTTGAACCGCACCAGTTGCACCTGGAAGGTGGTGGTGCCGGAAGCGCCGCTGTAAGTCACATTGCCGTTGGCGCCGATGGTGATGTTCGTGGTGCCGGGAGGCACGGGCTGAAATCCGCCCTGCAACGGCAAACCGTCACTCGTCACGATGCGGCCGTCGGAAGCGGTCTTGAACGCGCCATCGCGGGTATAGGCGTTCGTGCCGTCCGGCAGTTGCACCTGGAAAAAGCCATCACCCTGCACGGCCACGTCGAGCTGCGAACCGGTCTGCGAAAGGTCGCCGTTGGTGAAAATGCGCGCCGTGGCCACGGGCCGCGAGCCCTGGCCGATCTGGATGCCCGTGGGCAACTGGTTGCCCGCACCCTGTTCCGCCCCGGGGGCGCGGGTGGTCTGGTACAGCAATTCCTGAAATTCGATTTTGCTCTTCTTGAAACCCGTGGTGTTGACGTTCGCCAGGTTGTTGGAGATGACGTCCAGGTTCATTTGCTGGGATTCCATCCCGGCGGCGGCGGAGTAGAGGGCGCGTAACATGATGGTGAAAAGTTAGGGGTAAGGTGATTATGTGCCGCCCAAATCGCTGATGACCCGCCCCATGCGGTCGTCTTGCATTTGCAGCACTTTTTGGTTGGATTCAAACATGCGCATCGCCGTGATGAGGCTGCCCATCTCCTTGAGTGGCGACATGTTGGCGTTTTCCAGGAAACTCTGGCGCACCTGCGATGCCGTGGCGGTTTGCGGCGTCATGCCCGGCTTGTCGGCCAGGTACATGCCCTGGCCAATGCTGGTGAGCTGCCGCGGATCGGCAAATTCCATCACATTCAACTTGCCCTTGTTCGTCCCGCCCTGGCTGATGTCGCCAGTGGGGGAGATGGAAATGGGCGAGTTATTGGAGACATCCAACTGAATGGGCCCGCGGTTGCTCAGGACCTGATAACCCTGTTTGGTGATGAGCTGGTTTTGCGCATTCAGCAGAAACTCGCCGTTGCGCGTATAGGCCTTGTCGCCGTTGGGCATTTGGATTTCAAAGAAACCCGGGCCTTCAATGGCAAAATCCTTGGGTTCATTCGTCGGCCGCAACTCGCCCTGGCTCAGGTTCGTGCCTGGCACGGCCGAGGGGATCACGAACTGATTCCGGTTCGCGCCTGACAGTTCCGGAGAAAAGCCCGCCTGCACCGCCGCAAAGGAGACATCCTGCTTGCGCGAACCCGGGATTTGGCCCGTGGAAAGGTTCTCGGCAACGATCTCCTGCCAGCGCGCATTGGCGTTCATCGCGGCGGCAGCTTGGTACAGACTGACATTCATGCTCCGCATTGCAGAGCACTGGATGTGCCAGCAGGGGTTTACCCTTGATTCTAAAGGGTTTTTGCGATGAGGCTTCCGGTGGCGATGGCAAAAGCTACCGCCCACCAGAAGAAATTGCCGGGCGGAATCAAGACCTTCTGCCCGAGGGGCCAGACTCCCGCCGGGGCGAAAACACCCGGTTATTAATTTGACGGTGCTGGGGAAAATCAGAAAAAAAGCCATCCGCGGGTCCCGCCGCAATCCAAAACGTTTTGATTCCCCGCCACGATTTCGCAAACCCGACATGGTCATGGACTGCGGTGGCAAAGCGCCAGCGGCGACACCGCTTTGGCCCGCACCGAACGCGTTTGATTTTTCCATCCGTCTCGTCCGCACCAAAGCGGCGTGGCGCTCCGCTTCCCGCCGCAGTCCAAGACCCCGCAGCATCGGCCATGCTTTTTTGAACGGGTCGCCTATAAAGTCCCGCCGAGTTTTTGGGCCACCAGTTTTTCCAGCGCGGCCATGCGGGCCTCCATGGCGGCGTTTTGCGCGCGCAACTGGCTGTTTTCGGTTTCCAGCTTCTGGTTCAACCCCTGGATGGCCGCCAGCGCCACGCCGCCTTCGTCCATGATGGCGATATGCCGGTCATCGTCGGCATTGAGGCCGAACGCCGCGTGAAAATCCTGCGCCATCGGCCCCATGTGCCGCAGGGCCGTGCTTGTCTTGAAATTCCATTCGGTGATGGGCAGGGCCGCCACCTTGGTCAGCACCGCCTGCGGATCCACCGGGGCAAAGTTCTCCTTGGCATTGCGGTCGCTGGTTACAACGACGCTGTTCACATAGACCGAACCATTTGTGGAGAGGAACAGCCGCCCGTCGGCCACCCCGGTTTGGGCAAAGTTCAGGCCGCCATCCTTGTTGTTCACATGCCAGCGGGTGTTGTCGCTGGTGTCTCGCAGGGAAAACCACTCGCCATTGACGCCCGTGCCCCGGACCGTCAGCGGCCGGTCGGGCGAAGTGGTGCCGATGCCCACCGTGCCGTTGCCTGCAATACGCACCTTGGGGCTGGTCATTTGCGCGCTGGTGTAGAAATCAATGAAATCATTCCCGTAGGTGCCGCCCACGATGGCTTGCTGGGTTTGGCCGTTCCGCCCAAAGGCCAGGCCCGCCACATTCGGGCTGCTGACGCTGCCGCCCGTCTGGGCGTTGTTCACTTTGAGCATCAGGGACGATTCCACCGAGCCCGACCCCGTGGTGACCCCGGCCACGGCGGCGGATACCGCCAGCGGCTTGTCGGGTGCGGTGGTGCCGATTCCCACGCCGCCGGAAGCGCGGATGAGGAACTGGTTGTTGGCGGTGGAGGCGAAGGGGGCGTTCTGTGAATCCGCCCAGACAAAAGCGCCTTGATGCAATGCCCGCGCCTGCTGACCGGCGGCGAAACTGTATTCCCCCCCGGCGAGGTTGTTGAAGCCGCCAGGCACGGTGGAAAAAGGACCCGCCACCTGGTTGCTGAGACCGCCGCCGATAAAACTGTCATTTGCAATAGCATCTACGGCGGAGTTGTACTCCCCACCGACAATGCCGCAGGAAGGGGAGCCGATGTAATTCCCCGACCCGCCGCCGAGGAAGGCATGGTCACTCGACACGGAATTTCCCGTTCCGCCGCCGAGGAATGACTGATAAGACCCGGGTTGCAACGTGTTGCCCTGCCCGGCGCCAATAAACGAATGGTCGGACGCGTCAATTTTATTCAGTTGGCCGCCACTGATGACCGAACACCGCGAAAGGTCATAAATCAGATTGTAGACACCGCCGCCGATAAAAGTGTGGTCTGCGTCTGAGCTGATGGCATTGGCCTCCCCGCCGCCAATGATTGAATAGTCGGCTTCAATGCTGTTGGTCGTGCCCGCTTCGCCCCCGCCCGCAATCACCGAACCCGCGACCGTACTCGCCACATAGTTGCCCGCATAACCGAGAATCACATTGGGCGAAAACCCATTTTGTTGGAGGACCAACCCCAGCGCACCGCTGCTGGTGGTCAGCACGCTCTGGCCGTCAACGGTCAGCCCCGCGCCGCTGGTGACCAGGCGCACGCCACCATTGGCCCGGACATTAAACTGGTCGTTGGTGGTGGAGGCGAAGTCCGCATCGGTGGAATCGGCCCAGACGAAAGCGCCCGGGTGATTGGCCTGGGCCCGATGCCCGGCGGCAAAGGCCCGGTCGGTGGCGGTGTTTTGGTCTCCCCCGGGGATCGTGGCATCCAGACCGGTGGCCTGATTGAAGTAGCCCCCACCGATGGTCGCGGTGTCACCGCTGGCGTTGTTCGCAAGGCCGCCACCCACGGTAGCGGAAGCGTTCCCTGCCGTATTGTTTTCGCCTCCGGCAATGGTGGCCCCAGCGCCTCCAGCCGTGTTGCCATACCCCCCGCCAATCGTGGTGAACTCGGCCGTCGCCGTGTTAGGAGAGGCGAAGCCGCCCACATTGGTGGTGCCACCCCCGGCAATGGTGACGCCCACAATCCCGGCTGCCACCGAATTGACGTCCGCCCCGCCAATGATGTTGACCGTGATATCGCTGTCGTTGGTAGCCCGCGCCAGGCGCAGCCCGCGCCGCCCGTTAACCTTGAACTCCAGGGGCTGGTTGTCTGTGGTGCCGAGGAACTGCGCGCCCGGGGTGGTGCCGGTATTGCCCCCCAGCTTCCAAAATGTGCCGTTGAGCACACTCGCGTTCAAATCGTTCGTGGTAATCGTGCCGTCCGTGATTTCGGCGGAATCAACCGCGGCGCCAAACAGGCTGACATTGCTGCTCAGCCGCGCGTCGGGAATCGTGCCCGTCAGTTGCGCTGCGGCCAGGTTCGTCAGTCCGCCGCCGTTCCCGTTGAAGCTGCCGCTCACCGTTCCGGCGGAGAAATTGCCGCTCGCATCGCGTTTGACCAGGGTGCTCGCGGTATTGGTGCTGGTGGCGGCATTGGCGGCAGTGGCCCCGCTGGCCACATTGGCCGCCGTCACCCCGCCGACCTTCGCCACCACCGTCGCGCCCTGAGTGCCGGTCACGTCGCCGGCCAGCGAACCGGAGAAGCTGGTCGCGGTCGTCGCGGCGCTCGCACTGCTGGCCGTGGCCGCATTGCCGGTGAGGTTTCCCGTGAAGGTTCCGGCAATGACGTTGTTGCCGTTGGTCGCCAGCACGACGCTGCTGAACTGGTTCGTGCCCGTAAAAACATTCGTGCCGTTGAGGCGCGCCATGTTGGCCGAAAGCTGGGCATCAGCAATGGTGCCCGTCACGCTGGCCGCCGTCGTGGCCGTGGCCGCATTGCCGGCCAGAGCGGCGGTGATGGTGCCGGCGGAGAAATTGCCGCTCGCATCGCGTTTGACCAGGCTGCTGGCGGTAT
>DATJIU010000042.1:0-38381 GCA_035492855.1 Dongiaceae bacterium
GATTCGGCCGGCCCTGGTCCGACGCAATTCTGCCGACGCTCGTTATAATCGGCATCCCCAGCTTGCCATTTGCCTTTATTGCCCGCAGCACGTTTCGGCGCCGGGTTTCCCGCCAGCAAGTGGAATTGGATCCGGCGGGAATCAAAACGTTGGGACCAAATCAGATAACCGTACCGTGGGAGCGGGTCGGAGGTCTGACCTTAAATGAAATGCCTGGTGCTCCCGGTATCTGCATTTTTTCGATGGGATACGCCCGCTTCCCGGCACGGGCCAGACGCCGCCCCGCAAGCGCCCAGCACGCGAATTGATGTGGCTGCGCCTGGCGCTGTCCCATCCCGAACAAACCCAGACCTTGCGCACGGGCATTGATATCTTGCGCGCAAGCAACCCATTGATTCCGGAATTGCGCCGCCCGCGCAGCACGAGTATCGCGGCCATGTGGCTGACTGTTTTGGCCCTCTATCTGTTCATGCATGGCGTGCCCCTGCTGGGCATTGGACTGGGGAAACATTCTCAACCAGCGCATCCGGTCGAGGTGGTGGCGCCGGGACGCGAAGACAAAATGGTGACCGTTGTGGGACCATGGCTCGTGCGGCATTTCCACAGTGAGCGGCAGTTGCGGACCTTCTTCATCGCCACCGGCGCCTCCCTCACCTTGGCGAGTATCGGCATTTATACCGTGGCGGTTTGGATCAGCAGACGGCAACGCGCGGCGGCGCAAAGCGACGCGGCAGATGCAAAACCGGCGGGGCTCTGAAGGATGCCAACTCTCCGGGTGCAGCGACTTTGGATTTGAACGACCGCCCGCAGGTTTCAACCAAACGCTGCTGCCGGATGGCAACCTCCACTGCCGCAGCGAAATGTGCCGCTAAAATGGGTAAAAAAGCTTTTCCGCTGGCCCCAGGCAAAGCACACTGGCGGCAATCAGAACCCAAAGAACCTATGGCTCCCCAAGCCAGTTGCGTCCCGGTCCACACCGGCCGGAATCTCAACAATAAACTGCCTGTACATCCGGGATGGGACCAACGTCCCCGGATGGCGCCCGCGTGGCCGGCCAAAACCCTTTTGCAAACCGGCTTCGTCAGTTCCCTCATCCTGCCTCCGCTCGCTAATCGCTTTTTTTATGGCCACCTACTATAAGACCGATTCTCGCAAAATAACCCTGCGCGAATATTGGAACATTTTGCCCTCGCCCAAAGTGTTGTTCCCCTGGCTGGCCGGGCGCTTGGGCATTGCCATGGATTTGGGCTCCAGCTTTTGCCTCCCGGATTCGGTTCGGGAATGGGAAATCGCACCGGAGGCCCTGTTGCCGCCGGTTTGGGCCAGCCTGCACCCGGTCCTGGAACAGGCGTTGCAACTCGGCTGTCATTCCCCCCGCTATCATTCGTTCGAGAATCTGCGCCGCGACACCCGCACCTCCTCCATCACCCTGCTGCATGAGTCGGGCGAATTTGCGGTCCGCCTGATGCACGCCTATTGCGTGAAGGCCCACCCCCCCACACAAACCCGCCTGCTGGTGTTGCTCAGCGAATTGGAGGACGGTACGTATTTTTTTACCACCAACCAAAAGCCGACATTTAATACTCCCCCCGGCGTCACCGGCCAAAGGCTGATCGGCGCCGACCTGCCGAAACTGGTGGCGGCCCACCAGCAGGCCCTGGAGCGGATGCGCACGCAGAACCCACCCCGGTCCATCACCACCCTGGAAGCGCTGGATGACCTCACCGACCGTTACGAAAAATATTGCAACGATTTCAAAGTCCGGCGGGGTCTGCATGTCGCAATGACCCCGGAGGAGGTGGCCGCGGAGCAACACATCCAGACCGACGTTGCGGCCATGAGCCCGGGCAATGCCGAGCACGCCGCCGTGCTTACCGAACTGAGCGTGTTACAAAACAAAAAGACCGGCTGGGGCAGTGCGGTGATGATTTTGCTGGTGTCGCTGGTGTTGTTTGTCGGCGCGGGAGCGCGCCAATGGTCCGGTGAGTACCTGATCATCCTCATGGGAGTATTGTTTGTGCATGAACTGGGGCATTACCTGGCCATGCGTGCCTTTAATTACCGCAACTTGCGGATGTTTTTCATTCCGTTCTTTGGGGCGGCAGTTTCAGGCCGGCATTTCAACGTGGCCGGTTGGAAGAAGGTCATCGTATCCCTGATGGGCCCGGTGCCGGGCATCGTGCTGGGCATCGGCATCGGCCTGGCCGGCATGACAATCCATCAGCCGCTGCTGATCAAAATCGGCCTGGTGTCCCTTTTCCTGAACGGTTTCAATTTGCTGCCGGTGCTGCCATTTGACGGCGGCTGGGTGTTCCACAATCTCCTGTTCACGCGGCATTACCTGCTGGATACCATTTTTCGCGTGGTGGCGGCGATCGCCTTGCTGGGGGCCAACGCGTTCTTCACGAGCAAAATCTTTCTCTTCCTGGGTATTGCCATGCTCGTTGGCATCCCGTTCGCGTACCGCATGGCGCGCATCGCCGACCGGCTGCGGGAACAAGGCGTTCCGCCCGCTCCCCCGGATGCGCCCGGTATTCCCGCCGAAACGGCCCAGGCCATCATCGGCGAAATCAAGCGCAGTTTGCCGCAGGCCAGGACGAACAAGCAGATCGCCGAGCACACCTTGCAAATCTTTGAGACCTTGAATGCCCGGCCCCCGGGATGGGCGGCCTCCATCGGCCTGCTGGCGGTGCATGGCGCCAGCATTGGCCTGGCCATCATGTTCTCGCTGGTGTTTATGGCGGCCCGCAACCCGGATGCCTTCCGCTTCGGCCTGAACGGCGCGCGGGCCACCCACCCGGTGCGCTGCGGCGAAGCCCTCACCTGGTCGGGGCCGGAGTCCGCCGGTGCTCTGACAAACTCGCAGAATACAGTCATCGCCACGCTTTCCCCGGGAACCCTTCCGGCCGGAGTGTTTCAAAGCCTGACCAACCGGCTTCCCGCCACCGCGCGGCTGCAAACGTTTGGGCCATCGCTGCTGCTGGTCCTGCCGGTGGATCTGGAGGGGACGAGTGTTACCTGGAGGAATGAACTGGCCCGGACCACCCGCCATGTGTTTGTGGACCGCCCTGATTACCCCACGGCGGTTAATATCACGTGTGTGGCGCCCAACGAGGCGGCCGCCGCAAAAATCACCGCCGAACTGGACGAGTATTTTAACACGTTGCCCCAGCAATTCCTGGTGCCTCCGTGGTTGCCGCAGGACACCCGTTCCGCCGCTGAACGGGCCCAGCACCAACTCGCCCGCCGGACTTACATGCTGCTGTCCCAGGCGCAGTATAAAAACTTGGACACTGCGGAAATGAAATCCCTGCAAGACCGCCTGGCCACCGCCACGCATCAGCGTCACCGTGCGGAAGCGGATACCCTGAAAGGCCAGATCGGCCAATTGTCGGAGCAGATTCAAAAGCAAAACCTGGATGCCATCCGAAACGGGAAATCCGGCACGGTGGACACCAATTTGGCCGACCTTTATTTGCAATCTCAGTTGCCGGCATCCAGCACCAATGGAGCCTATGAAACCCTCATTCACCAGATGGCCCAGCGCATGGGCCAGGTGCCGCTCGTGGCCGGTCGCGCTGCTCCGGAGGCGGAGCGCTATCTCCTGCGGAATGGAAAGGTGAACCGGCACCAAACGAAGCTCCAGTTGCTTTATCTCACCTTCGAGCATGTCGCCGATGGGGCGCCGGCAGTGGCGGATTGGTTGTGCGACCAGGGCTGCACCGGAATCAAATACGGTTTCCAACCCGGCGCCGGCATGCCCGATCTGGATGAGGATTAGAGCATGATGTCCTACGGCGCTGTCAAACGCACGTAGTCCAAACCGCACATGTAGCTTTTCACGGCCTTCTCGTTCGCGCCGATGATCTGCAGGCCGAATGTGTGGTCGCCGGCAGTCAGCGGGTGATTGCCCAAATCCAGTTCGCCGGTCGGGATGACGCCGTCATGATAAAGGTCCACGGGGGCGCCCAATTTTTGGCCGTCGAGGCTGAGTTGCACAATGCCGTAATCCACCGCGCGGGTGAATTGCGCGGTGAGATGGTACGTCCCGGCTTTCGCCACGGGCAGCGTGAGTTGCAGGTCATCGCCGGGATGGGCCTGGGTCCACCACAACTGCGCGTCGCCGCTCCATTGCTCGCCCCAGCCAGTCATGTCCTGTTCCTCCACGTGACCGCCGGTGCGGGAGCGCACGGCCATCTTTTCGCCCTCCACCGCGCCGGGAATGGTTTTCACCACGGGGCCGACTTCGTAGCCCACGCGGTCAGACACCGGCAGCGGCCGATAGGGGTCGGTGCCGCCCGGGGCGAGATACCAGTACACGGTGGCCGCGTAGAGCGTGGGCCGGCTGTTGGGATAATATTTCTCGATGCTGCCGGCAAACGAAGTTTGGAACGGGATGGCATCAGCAATCTGCCAGCGGTTGACGGAGATGTGCCCGCGGTTGTTGCCCGAGTTGAAGGTCTGGTTGTGCAGCGGATGAAAAAACAGGTTCGGGCTGCTCCAGGCGTAGCCAAAATAATCCTCCGAACCGGTGCCGAAGGTGGACGGGAATTTCTCGCCATCCACAAAAAATTTCTCGTCGCCTTCGCCCCACCAGCCGCCGCGCGGATTCCAGATGTGCAGCATCACGCCCACGTAACGGCCGCGTCCGGTGGTTTGCAGCAGTTGCCAGTCAATGGCCCGCTCCGGCTCCGCAGGCGGCGGTTCGTCGCGATGCCACTTGGCGTGAAACCGGCCGTACGACGCGGCATCGCCCCGCAATGGTTCATGATAAACCTCCAGTTGCACGTGCCGGGCCTGCTTGCCTTCGTTGATGATTTTCACCTCGGCGCTGCGGCCAAACGGCATGTACCAGTTGGCGTACCACCAGCCGTCTTTCGTCAGGCCGCAGGGATAGGATTGGTAGGCATTGGCGCCGGGAGCCGTGCCGAAGAAGTCGCCGAGCGGCGCCCAGACGCTGGGTTCCGCCTCGCCGTCCCACCGGATTTGCAGCACGAGTTCGCGCAAAATGTCGCGGTCGGCTGGAGCGGGCGGGAGATCCACCTTGACGCGCAGCATGGTAATGGCCATGGCCCCGTTCAGTTCGGTGTGGGGCGCGACTCCAGCGGCGGTCAACACGCCGCCATCGCGGGGCAGAGTGGCATTTGCGTCTGCGAACCGCGGACCGGAATGGGCGAGGCGCTCATTGGCCGCATCCAGCGCGGCATTCTCGGCGGCGGTGAGTTCGCGCCGGAACGTGGGCACGGTGGTGCCCGGCGCAAACGTCGTGTAAACGAATTGGTAATAGTTGCCCCAATCGTTATCGGCCACAATTTTGCAGGACTTCTGGTACGGAATGGGCGTGTAGTTATTAAACCCGTTGCCGGTGGTGGTATGGACCAGCTCCGACCGGGTGAACGGCGCGTTGTGGCCGTCGAAATAGCCGGTGAAGGGCAGGTCCACCGCCGGTTCGCTGGCGCCATCCAGATAAATACGCACGTGCCCCGCGCCCGGCGTGGCGGACCAGATGCGCCAGATGCAGCCCGGACCGGTCATCTCGGCGACCACGGATTGATCGCCCTCGCGGCGGATGATGCCGCCGCCGTCGCCATTGGCATCCCAATCCAGATATTTTCCCGTGGCCGCGTCGTACCGGCTGGCGCGGTCGTAGCTGGACCATTGCTTGGTGGTTTCGCCCGGTGGCGGCAGCGTGGCCAGATGCTCGAGGTCCGTCAGGCGCGAGACAAGGTCCGCGTAGCTGAGCTGTGTTTGCGCGCCAGCCGCCAGCGGCAGCGCGAGGGCCAACATCAATGGGAGGGTGAATGGTTTCATAGCTTGCGTTGTTCTTTGGACGTCGCGGCGCCGCGATTTTGCACGGATTCGCCGATTATTTTCCCGGGCCCGGGGGACATTGCAATTCGGCATTGCACCTCAACCTTATCTCCGGCGCAGAATGATCCACCGGAAGCCCACGTAAAATGACGTGACCAAAATCAGCGCCCCGAGCCATTTTCGCAATGGCACCGACCGGGCTTCCGCGGCTGGCGCCGGGCCAGGCGGCGGCTGGGGGCTCACGCTCTGGTCGGCCGACGGGACGGCGCTGGGGGTGCCATTGGACTGGACCGTAAAAGCTGCCGGCGCGCGCGCCACCGCCAGAATCTGCGGAATTTCCCAGTCAATCGAATGCCGGGTCGGAGGCACGGCCAGTGCCTCAGGACTGCCGTAAAGCAGTCCGAGCAGGGCGGTCAGCCGGCCCAGCCAGCGGCAACATCCTGACGCAAACTCCTTCATGGGTCACTTCGCGGCATTCGCGCCCTTGTAGCGGGTGCGGATGGAGTAAAGGCATTTGCCGGCGGTGATGAACAGAGTTTGATGATCCTTGCCGCCGAAGCTCACATTGGCGGTCCAGGGTTCGGCCACGTCAATGTGCTCAATCTGTTTGCCGGTTTTGTCGAAAACAGTCACGCCCTTGCCCGTCAGGTAGAGGTTGCCCTCGGTATCAATGGTCATGCCGTCCGACCCCAGCGGGCAGAGGGCGGTCTTGTTGGTCAGCGAACCATCCGGCTGGATGTCGTAACGATAGGTTTCGTGCGTGCCCAGGTCGGCGACGAAGAGCAGCTTGCCATCGGGCGTGCCGGTGATGCCGTTGGGCTCCTTGAGGTCGGCGGCCACGCGGGTGAACTGCTTGTGATCCGGCGCCAGGCGGTACACGCATTGAATAACTTGCGGCGGGCTCTGATGCTTCCACCAGGGCCGCTGGTAATACGGATCGGTCATATACATCGCGCCATCCGGGGCCACCCACACGTCGTTCGGGCCGTTCATCGGCTTGTGATCGTACTCGCTGAGGAGCACGGTCACCTTGCCGTCGGGGGCGATGGACCACAGCGAATTGGTTTCGTCGGCGCAGGCAATCAGGTTGCCGTGGGCGTCGAAGAACATGCCGTTGGCGCGGCCGCACGGCTGGAGAAAGGTGGAAAGCTGGCCATCCACGCTCCACTTCATGATGCGGTTGTTGGGCTGGTCGGTGAAATAGACGTCGCCGGCGGCATCGCACGTGGGCCCCTCGGTGAATTCAAAAACGCTGGAGAGTTTTTCCAGTTTGGCGTCCGGGGCGACCACGCCTTCAGCGGCGGCGGCGAAGTTCAGGCACAGGGTGAGGCCGAGGTACAGGGGCAACAGAATCTTTTTCACGCGCGGGATATGGGTTGGTTGATGAGCTGGTGCCCCATGAATTACCGCGCCCGCCGGGGCTTGTCAAATGGGCAAACCACCGGCACCGAAAAAGAAACCGCCCGCAACGGGCAGTCGCGGGCGGAAACGAAAGGGACGACCGGCTTAAGCGCCGTGCGGAATGCCGAGCCGGCATCCGGCGGCGGCGGTATCGTGCCAGAGCGTGATGATCTCGTACATCTTATCGAGCCACGGCAGGGCGCGATTTTCCAAGGCATCGGAGAGCGCCACGGTGTCATCGGCGGCGGCGGCCTTGTCCACGCTGTAAATGATGGTGGCGAGCTGCTGGAGCTGCCAGCGCCGGATCTGGGTCTGCGAAGCGGAAGCGGAAACCACCCCGGTCTGGGATTCGGGCAGCAGGCTCAGGGTCAGCAACGGCGCCTTCAGGAGATGCACCAGGCTCCACCAGCTTTCGCGGGCGGCGGCGACGTCGTTGATGAGCACGCGGGTGACGGCTTCCTCCACCTGCGTCCGGGCCTGGGTGACCTGATGTTTGGCGATGATGAGGAGGCGGAGCGGCAGTTCGCTCAGTTCAATGGTTTCGCCTTCCACGAGAGTGAACGTTTCCGGATCGGATACCCGCTCGGACAAATCCACCATTTGGCCGTCCACGTATAGTGCCCCCAGCAACTTTTGGTGCTCCATGGCCATCATTTCCAGGAAGGCCCGGACGGCGGACAACGACTGCCGTTCGGCCGGAAGGGCCACCGGCAAGCCATCCAGGATAACCGCAAATTTGTGATGAACCGTAGCGGACTCGGATGTATCAGAGTACATATTGCCAGTCTTACTGCAATTGGCGTGCCCGAATAACGGGAGATTTTTAATTTTTTATTCACAAGTTGTTCACAATTGGTTTTCGGCCCGAACCGGCCAAATATCCCCCTATTTGTTGGGGTTTGCTTATGACCACCACAATTTCTTCTGTTTATCTCGTGTCAATAAGCCGGACATTGCCCTGCCCTTGGTAAAAAATTCCCCGAAGAAACAGCCTGCCCCAGGCAAGGTTTGCCGGTAGGCTATCCCCGATGGAAACAACCGCGACCAGTCCTGTTTTGCCCGCCGTCACCCCGGTATTGCTGCCGGAATTGCTAGCCCCGGCGGGCGACTGGGATTGCGTCAAGGCCGCCATCGAGAACGGCGCGGACGCGGTGTACTTCGGCCTGGACAAATTTAACGCCCGGATGCGCGCCCACAATTTCACCGAGGCCGACCTGCCCCGGCTCATTGAATTTTTGCACCGGCGCGGCGCCAAGGGATACGTGACGTTCAACACGCTCGTCTTTGAAAACGAACTCGCCGCGGCGGAACAATATCTCCGCACCATCATCGCCGCCGGGGTGGATGCCGCCATTGTGCAGGACGTGGGCATCTGCCGGCTCATCCGCGCGCTGTCGCCGGATTTTCCCATCCACGCGTCCACGCAAATGACCGTGACCAGCGCCGGCGGGGTGGCGTTCGCCCGCGAACTGGGCTGCAACCTCGTGGTGCTGGCGCGCGAATGTTCGCTGGCGGAAATTGAAAAAATTCAGGCCGCGCAAACCGGCGCGACCGCCACTGCCGCCCCGGCATTGCCGCTGGAGGTGTTCATTCACGGCGCGCTATGCGTGGCGTATTCGGGACAATGCCTCACGAGCGAGGCGTTGGGGGGCCGCTCCGCCAACCGCGGCGAATGCGCACAGGCGTGTCGCATGCCGTATGAACTGATCTCCGATGGTCAACCCGTGCCGCTGGGCGACCGCCGGTATTTGCTGAGTCCCCAGGACCTGGCGGGCGTGGACGTATTGCCGCAACTGGCGCGCGCAAGCGTGGCTTCATTGAAGATTGAGGGCCGGTTGAAGGCCCCGGAATACGTGGCCAACATCACCCGCATTTACCGGAAGGCGCTGGATGACCTGCGGTCGGCGAACACGGATTCGCGCGCCACCGAAACAGCGGCGCGCCCGGCGGAAAGCGCCCACCGCCAATACAATTTGGAAATGGCCTTTTCGCGCGGGCTTTATACGGGCTGGTTTGGCGGCGTGAACAACCAGCAACTGGTGCATGCCCGCTTTGGCAAAAAGCGCGGGGTGTTCCTCGGCGAAGTGCTGCGCGTGAATCGCACCAGCGTGACGCTGCATCCCGCTGCGCCGCTCAAGCTGGGCGATGGTGTGGTATTTGACGCCGGCCATCCGGAGCAACCGGAAGAGGGCGGCCGCGTGTATGAAATCCGCCCGACCAAGGGTGAACCGGGAACGGTGGAGTTGCATTTCGGCCACGGCGACATTGATTTTAACCGCATCCATCCGGGCGACAAACTTTGGAAGACCAGCGACCCGGAACTGGAGAAGCAACTGCGCCAGACATTTGCCGGCGACAAGATCCGGTACCAACGACCACTGCAAATGGAAGTGCATGGCGCCGTTGGATTGCCGCTCACGCTCATTGCGCGCGACGAAGCCGGGCACGTGGCGCAAGCCACCTCGGCGCTGCCACTCGCGCAGGCCGAACATCAGCCGCTGACCCCGGAGCGCTTGCGGGAACAGTTGGGCCGGCTGGGGGGCACGCCGTTTCAACTGGGTGAATTGCTCAACCGGCTCGAAGGCGAGGTGCTGCTGCCGGTCAGTGAGTTGAACCGGCTGCGCCGCGAAGTGGTGGCGGAACTGGAAACCCAGCGCGCCCGGCCGCGACGCTGGACCTTGCGGGAAAACAACGCCGCCCTGGTCTCGGTGATTTCCAGGAACACGCCGGACCCCGAGCCCGAGTTGATTGTCCTGGTGCGCAACCTCGCGCAAATGGAGGCCGCGATTCGTTGTGGCATCACCACCATTTATTGCGAATTTGAAGATCCCAAGAAATATCGCGAAGCGGTGACCACGTTCCACACGACGTTTGGCTGTCAAACCCGGCCGGGCGCAACCGCCCCAAGCATCTGGGTGGCGCCGCCGCGCATCTTCAAGATGGGCGAGGACTGGGTGCTACAGCAGGTGCGTTCGTGCAATGCCGACGGCTACCTCATCCGTAATTACGATCACTTGAATTTCTTCGCCGACTGCCGGCGGCGCGGGGATTATTCGCTGAACGTGGCCAACCGGCTGACGGCGGATTATTTCAAGAACCGGTTCGGGCTGGAGCGAGTGACGGCCTCCTACGACCTGAACTTCACGCAACTGGAAGCACTGCTGACGGCAGCGCCGGCGGAGTGGTTTGAGGTGACGCTGCACCAGCACATGCCGATGTTTCACATGGAACACTGCGTGTTCTGCGCGTTTCTCAGCCAGGGCACGGATTACACCAACTGCGGCCGGCCGTGTGACCATCACGACGTCCGCCTGCGCGACCGCGTGGGGCTGGAGCACCCGCTCAAAGCCGATGCCGGCTGCCGCAACACGGTGTTCCACGCGCAACCGCAGACCGGCGCCGAATATGCCGCGCGGATGCTGGCGCTGGGCGTGCGCCATTTCCGGGTGGAGTTTCTCCACGAAGCCCCCGAGACGGTGGAGCGCACCCTCGCCAAATACCGCCGCCTGCTGCGCGGGGAGATTGCCGGCAGCGACGTGTGGCGCGAGCTCAAGCTGATGAACCAGTTGGGCGTGACCCGCGGCCAGATCGGAAAATAGCTTTCACTGCTGGCCAAGCGTCAGTCGCCCTTTCACTTGACATACATTGAGTCTCTATGTATAGTGGCTCTATGATTCGCAAGGAACTGGTGGCCGCCTCGGCCGAACCGTTGATTTTGTCGCTGCTGGCGAAAGGGGAGAGCTACGGGTACGCCATCATCCAGGAGGTCAAGGCGCGCTCGGGCGGGAAGCTGAACTGGACCGACGGCATGCTGTACCCCGTGTTGCACCGGCTCGAGCGGCGCGGGTTGATCAAGTCCCGCTGGGGCGAGAGCGAGACCGGACGCAAGCGGAAATACTACTCGCTCAAGAAAGAGGGCAAGGCCGCGATGGCCCAGCATCACGAACACTGGACGCTGATTCATGGCGTTTTGTCCGGCCTGAAAAAGGAGCAATATGTTTAACCTCGAAACGGCCATCGCAGAATGGCGCACCCAAATGTTGGCTGCCGGCATCCAATCCCCGGCTCTGGAGGAACTGGAGAACCACCTGCGGGAGGACGTTGCGGAACAAGCCCATTGCGGCATCGCTCCGGAAACTGCGTTCACCATCGCGGTTCAGCAATTGGGCCGGACGGAGCTGTTGCAGGCGGAATTTGCCAAAGTGGGCGGAACCGCCTTTGAAAAAATCAAGCAACTGTTTTGCACCCTGGCCGGCATCCCCAACCCGCAACTTGTCACCAATATGAACACCTCCCTCCATAAGTTTGAACCGCGTTGGGCCACTTATCTCAAATCCACCGTGTTTGTGCTGCCCGCGCTCGGCCTCTGGCTGGCCTGCTGCGTTTTTGTGCTGCCGAAGCTCAAGGAAATTTGCTCGGCGGCAGGCTTGACCTTTCCCACGGCGGTGCGCGCGGCGCTAACGGGCTCGGATCTGGTAAAAAACAATTTTATTCTCCTGGCCCTGGGAGCGAGTGCGATTCTGATTTTGCTGGAATGGCGGTCCCACCGGTGGGCGCGCTACCGGCGGCTGGTTTTCGGGGTGCTGGTGTTTGGGCTGAACTCCGCCGTACTGGTTTTGTTTGCCATTTTGCTGGTGCTGGCCTGCATCGCCGCCCCGATGTTGTTACACGCCAAATAGCGACGGGGATTTGCCAAAGCCGTGGCAAAACGGCGGCGTGTTGGACTGCGGTGGCGACGACACCGCTTTGGCGCGCACCGGACCCTTTTGAATTGTTCACCCGTCCCGCCCGGACAAAAGCGGCGTGGCGCTTCGCTTCCCGCCGCAGTCCATGACATCGCGGAATGCGCCCCGTACCCAAACCGAAAACCCCAGCCTATTCTCCGGATGCGGTGGGTTCAGATGATTCCACCGTGCGCGCTTCGAGAAACGTCTTCAGTTCCCCGGCCGCCTTGCCGCCGAAACCGGGAACTGCAGCAATCTGTTCCACGGTGGCGATGCGCAGGCGTGATACCGAACCAAACTTTTTCAGCAATGCGGCCTTGCGGCGTTCGCCCATGCCGGGGAATTCATCGAGCATGCTTTCGGAGATGCGCTTGAGCCGAAGCTGGGCGTTGTAGGAGTTGGCCACGCGATGGCACTCGTCGCGCACGCGCTGGAGCAGCTTCACCGCGGGATGCTGGAGTCCAGGGCGCAACGGCTCGCCGTAACCGGGCCGGTAGATTTCCTCAAACTCCTTGGCCAGCCCGATGACGGGAAGCTGGTCTAACCCGAGTTTTTTCAACTCGGCCACCGCCATGTTTAACTGGCCCTTGCCACCATCAATCAGAATCAAATCCGGCATGGGCCGGCCCTCGCGCAACAGGCGCGAATAGCGGCGGTGCACCACCTCGGCCATGCTGGCAAAGTCGTCCTGGCCGGTGACGGTTTTGATGCGGAAGCGGCGGTAGTTGGCGCGGTCCGGCCGGCCCGCGCGGAAGCTGACGAGCGACGCCACGGCAAACGTGCCGCTGATGTTGGAGATATCGAAGCCCTCGATGCGCTGCGGCGGGGCGGGCAATTGCAGCAGTTTTCCCAGTTCGGCCAGATCGTTCTCCGGTTCAATGCCCGGCGGCAGAGAATACGGCACGCGCTCAAACTTGCCGGTTTTCTTGGCCATGTACCGCAGGTCGGCGATGAGGTCGCGCAGGCGGGCGGCGCGTTCGTAGTTTTGCGCGGCGGCGGCGGCGGCCATTTCCGCCTCCAGCGATTCCGCGAGCCCGGCGCATTCGCCGGTGAGGAAGTCGCAGGCCGCCTGCACCTGCTCCAGATATTGTGCGCGGGTGACGTTGCCGATGCACGGCGCGGTGCAGTGCTTCAGGTGCGCGTAGAGGCAGTGCTTGTAATCGCGCTCGTTGGGCGTGAGCGGGCGGCAGCCGCGCAGGTTGAACTTCTGCCGCGCCACGTGCAGGGTGCGGCGCAGCGCGCTGGAATCCGGGAACGGCCCGAAATACTGGGCGCCGTCGTCGGTCTTCAACCGGGTAAAGGTGAACCGGGGAATCGGGTCCTGCAGGTTCACCTTGAGCATGAGGTAACGTTTGTCGTCGCGCAGGCTGATGTTGTAACGCGGCTTAAATTCCTTGATGAGCTTGCTTTCCAGCAGGAGCGCCTCGGGCTCGCTGCGGACCACGTGGAAATCAAAGTCGTGGATGGCCTCCACGAGGGCGTTGAGCTTCAAATCCCAGCCCATGCGGCGCGAGGGATGAAAATACTGGCTCACGCGCTTGCGGAGGTCGCGCGCCTTGCCGACGTAAATGACGGTGCCGAACCGGTCGCGGTGCAGGTACACGCCCGGTTTGTGCGGCAGTTCGCCGAGTTTTTTACGAATGGCTTCGGTGGCAGGCACAACAGGAATTTCAGCGCAACGGCGGGTGGACGCAACGGATATTTTTTGGGGACAGGAAGGCGAACGAACCGGACCGGAATTCAGAACCGGTGGTGGCCGTGGCGGACCATTTCGCGGATGATGCTGCCGCCGTGGATGATTGCCAGCACCAGCAGGGCGATGCCGGAGAATTGTTCCAGCCGGATGAGCGTTTTTTCGCTGAAGCTCTTTTTCCGGCACGACACCGCGTAGCTCAGGGAGAGAAACCACAGGGTGGCCCCCGCCGCCACCCCGCCAATGCAGGCATACCGCGCGCCCCCGGTATCGTCCACCCACTCCCGCGACATGAGATAGGCCGCGAGCACGATCCAGAACAGCAGGACGCCGGGGTTGCCCATGACGCGCACGAACCCGGTCATGAAGGCCGAGTGCGGATGCAGCTTTTGCTCCAGGCGCTCCTCGATCTTGCCGGGGGTTTCCACGTGCCGGACGGTAAGAAATTTCATGCCCAGATACAGCAGGAACACGAAACTCACCAGTTCCATGGCCGCCTTGATCAACCCCTTTTCAAAAAAGGAGGCCAGGCCGGTGAAGGCGATGGTGCAGTAAATCAGTTCCATGGAAATGGCGCCGAACGCGATCAGCGCCGCCCAGCGGAAGCCCTGCCGCGAGCCTTCGTTGATGATGGTGAGGTTGATGGGCCCCACGGGAATGGAAACCAGGAAACCGGCAAAGAAACCGGTGAGCGCCGCCAGCAGGACGGGATGCGCCTCAAGGATGGACATGCGGATGGCCCTCCTCCTCCTCGTCGTCTTCCTCAATTTCCCGGCGCCAAGCCCGGGACAGCCGCGGGCGGATGAAGCCGTACACCAGATAGGAGGTGAAGAATGCCGGCAGCACAAACACCAGGATTTTTTCCCGCAACACCAGGATGCTGCCGATGAACAACACGGCAATGAGCGTTTTGGTGAAGGTCTTGGTGGCACGCAAATCCAGCGTCTTGAACGTGGGATACTTCACCTCGCTCACCATCATCCACGAGAGGAACAGCAGCAGCACCGGCAGCACGTAGCGCAGCGAGCTTTTGGCAAAATCCTTTTCATTCCACCAGATCATGAAGAGCGTGAGGCTGGCCACCAGGCCCGCCGCAGACGGAATGGGAAAGCCCAGGAACTCCTTGCCGCCGCCGCCGCCGGACTGCGCGGCCAGGCAGTTGAACCGGGCCAGCCGGAAGGCGCCGCAAATCAAATATATGGAGGCGATGAACCAGCCGGCCTCGGGATGCACCATGAAGACATCCTTCAACACCACGCGATGCACCAGGAACGCCGGCGCCACGCCGAATGACACCAGGTCCGCCAGCGAATCAAATTCCCGGCCGAACGGGCTGTCCGCCCCGCCCATGCGTGCCACCCGGCCGTCGAACAGGTCAAAAATGCAGGCCAGCAGGATGAACGCGAGCGCCAGTTTGATCTGATGGAAATAAGTCACCCCGCCGGGGTCCGCCTCCACGATCTTGGTCAGCGCCACAAAGCCGCAGAACAGGTTGCCGGCGGTGAGCAGGTTGGGCAGGAAATAAATTTTCAGCCGCGGCTCCGGCGGGGGAGCGGCGGCGGGCGGGGTTGCTTTCTCGCTCATAAGCCGGTTGCCAGGGTGGCCAGCACGGTTTCGCCGCCCACCACTTTGTCGCCCAGTTTCACCGCCACGGTGGTCTCCGGCGGCAGGTACACATCCACGCGGGAGCCGAACTGGATGAGGCTGATGCGTTCGCCGCGCGCCGGGGTGTCGCCCTCGGCCACCCACGGGATGATGCGCCGGGCAATCAGTCCCGCGATGAGCCGCACGCCCACCTTGCGGGCGGGGTCTGCGGTGGTTTCAAAACCGATCAGCACGTTTTCATTGTGCACCGCCGATTCCGTGCTCAACGCGTTCAGGAATTTGCCGGGGCGATGCTTGAGATATTTCACGGTGCCGGCCACGGGGGCGTTTTGCACGTGGACATTGAAGACGGAGAGAAAAATGGAAATGCGCCGGCACCGGCCGCCCAGGAATTCCGCCTCGGTGGTTTCATCAATCACATCCACCGTGCCGTGCCCGGGCGAGACCACCAGTCCGGGTCCGGCGGGCACGCGGGCGTCCGGGTCCCGGAAGAAATAAAGTGTGAAGACCAGAAAAATGCCGGCCAGACCGAACGCCGTTTCACACACCACCTGATAGAGCACGAAATGCGGCCGGGCCAGATACAAACCCACCAGGGCGGCAACCATGACCGAGAAAGACCACCGGACAAATTTCTGCGCCGCCTGCCTGGCTTTCCCCGAGTGTTTCATGCCGACAGCTTAATCATTTTGGCCGCGGTTCAAAGTCAATTCACACCGGGGTGAGGGACTTGATGGCGAGTTCGAGGGCCCGGCGGATGGCTTGCTGCCGTTTGGCATCGGTGATTTTGCCGCCCTTGATTTCCGCGATGTAAAAGGTGTCAATGGCCGCGCCCTTCTCGGTGCAAATTTTCGCCGCCGAGATGTCCACCTTCTGTTCCGTGAGCGCCTCCGACAACGCGTACAGCAGCCCCACCTGGTCTTCCGTCTCCACTTCGATGGCTGTGCGGTTTTCGGAAATCTCGTTGTCAAAGGTGATGCTGGTTTCGATGCGCTCGTTTTCGTTGGCGCGGTACAGGGGCGCCACCAGCGGCCGCCTGGCCAGCAGGGCCTTCAGATCCACGGTTTCGCCGGTCAGCACCCGGCCGAGCAAGTCCTCCAGTTTGGCGCGCTGTTCCTTGGAGGCCAGCGCCCCGGTGACGGCGTCGGTAACAAAAAAGGTGTCCAGCGCCACGGTGTCAGCCCGCGTGAAAATTTGGGCACTGAGAATGTTCAGGCCGGTAGCGCTCAACGTGCCGGCAATCTTGCCGAACAGCCCGGGCCGGTCCCAGGTGCAGACCGTCACGGCATTGCAACCGCTGTCCGGGTGGTTGACCCATTGCACGGCGGGCGCGAGGGCGCTGCTGTCATCGGCCGCCAGCTGCCGCATGAACTGGTGCGCCAGCAGGACGTCGTCGGCGATGTCCCGGGCGGTGAAGATCTGGAAATACCGCGCCGGCAGGGCGTCGAAGTGCGCGCGCAATTCCTCCTCGCCGATTTCCGCGGGCATGAGCTTGGCCACGTCGGCGCGCAGCGATTCGCGCTGCTGGTCGGCGGCGCGCAGAAATTCCGTGCCGCCGGTCAGGATCGCCGCGGCCTTGCGATGGAGCGACCAGTGGAGGGCTTCCTTGAAGCCGTTCCACAGCTTGTCGCTGGTGCCCTGTGAATCCGCAAAGGTGAGCAGGGTCAGCAGGAGGAGCGTTTCCACGTCCACCACCAGCCGGGCAAAGCCGCGGATGACCATGGGGTCATCCAGGTCGTGCCGCTGGGCCACGCGCGCCATGAGCAAATGATGTTCGATCACGCGGGTGAGGGTTTGGGTGTCTGCCGGAGTGAGGGCGAGCCGGCGGGCCACCCGGGCGGCCAGGTGGCTGCCCACCTCGGCGTGCTTGCCATGGCCGTCGGGCTTGCCCACGTCATGCAACAGCAGCGCCAGGTACAGCAGGTACGGCCGTTCCAGGTCGTGAAAGATTTGGGTGTAGTTGTTGTACGGCGGCTCCTTGGCCTCGGCAACCTGATCCAGCTTTTCCAGGCAGACGAGCGTGTGTTCGTCCGCCGCGTACTGGTGGTAAAACTCATGCTGCACCAGGCAGGTGAGCTTGCCAAACTCGGGGATGTACTTGCCGAGGAACCCCACCTCGTGCATGGCCCGCAGGATGGGCGCCACGTTGCCGCGCTGGTTGAGAATGGAGAGGAAGGTTTCGCGCACGTGTTCATCGCGCAAAAATTCCCGGTCCACCAAATGCACCTGGTTGCGCACCAGTTGCGCGAGGTCGGGATGCAGTTGCAACCCGCGTTGCTGGGCGTGCAGGAACACGCGCATCAGGCGGCGCGGCTGGTCGCGGAAAATGCGGTTGGAGGTGGCGTGGATCTCGCCGCCCACAATCTTGAACCCGTCCAGCACCAGTTCGCGGGAGGGCAGCCGGTTGCCGGTCAAAAACCGGCGGAGCGAAAGGGTACGGCGGGGCTTGGGCGACGGCACCAGGGCCAGCCGCTGTTCCAGCGTGCGGGTGATGAGATAGATATTGCGCAGATGCGTGTAGCAGTCGCGCATGAATTTTTCCAGCCGCCGGCTGGGGGAGCGGTCGGTGTAGCCCAGATTGTAGGCCACCGCCGGTTGCAGGCTTTTCAGCAGCGCGTCCGTGGGGCGGTTGACGTGGTAATGCAGCTCGTTCCGCACGCGCAACAGGTAATCGTAGGCGGCCTCGAGCTGCCGGCGCTCGGCGCGGCTGATGAATTCCCGCGCCTCCAAATCCGCCAGCGACCGGGTATGGCATTTGAACAGCGCCATCCACAGCAGGTTCTGGTAGTCCCGCAGGCCGCCGCAGCCGTTCTTGATGTTCGGCTCCTGCATGCATGCGGAATTGCCGTACTTGGCGCGGCGGGCGGCCTGGTCCTCCAGCCGGGCGGCGATGTATTCCTCCCCGTGCCGGTCCACGCATTTGGCCTGGACGGCTTTTTGAAATTTTTTGAACAGCGCCGCGTCGCCCGTGATGAGCCGGGCCTCGATGACCGAGGTCTTGGACTGCATGTCGCTGTTGGCCACCTTCACGCAATCCTCCACGCTGCGCACCGAGTGTCCCACTTTCAGCCCGATATCCCACAACGGGTACAGGATGCCGTCAATGAGCTTGGCCAGGTGCGGCAGCGGGCGGTTGGCGGCGACCATCCGGCCGTCGTGCAGGAACATGAAATCAATATCGCTGTGCGGGTTCAGCTCGGCGCGACCATAACCGCCGATGGCCACGAGCGCCAGCGGCGGAAACTCCTTTTGCGCCTGGGGCGAGAGGGAGTTCTTGGCGGCATCCCAGAGATAGCGGATGAGGATGTCAATCAATGCGGCGCGGGCGCGGCAAATTTCCAGGCCGCTTTCCCCGGCGCGGTGCAGGATTTTGAGCCGATGGGTTTCGACCTTGAGGAAATTTTTGAAGCGCGCCAGTTCCTCCGCCGGCAGGCGTCCGGGCGGCAGCACCAGCCGCGCCGCCGCATTGGCCTCCATTTTTTCGAGCAAAGTTGCCATTTGTCCGCCCCCAGCTTTGGGGAAAACCGGTCCAAACGCAAGCCGGGGCGCGCCGGGGTTGCCGAGTTGCCGCGTGACGCGCCAGAGGATTTCTGCCATGCTCGCCGGGTGACGACCGAGGAAGCCATACTACTATTGGAACGTTTCAAGGCCGGGACGGCGAAACGCGATGCCGTGCTGCGCGCCTTCCAGGCCGCTCCCACCGCCGACTTGGGGTTTGCGCGGGTGGACACCCACCGGGCGCTGCGCAAAGGGTTTCCCGAGGTTATTTTTGGCGCGGGCAAAACGCCGCTCCAAGTGGTCAAGATTGCCGGGAAACTGCTGGAAAACGGGCAGTGCGTGCTGGTCACCCGGGTCACCCCCGAACACGCCCGGGCCCTGCGGCGCAGATTCAAAAAGGCGGTGCATCACGAACTGGCCCGTTGCGTGACCATTGAGGAACGGCCCCTGCCCAAGCGGCCCGGCACCATTGCCGTGATCTGCGCCGGCACGAGCGACCTGCCCGTGGCCGAGGAAGCCGCCATCACCGCCGAAATCATGGGCAACCGGGTGGTGCGGGTGGCGGATGCCGGCGTAGCCGGGTTGCACCGGATTTTGTCCCAGTTGGAAACCATCCAGAAGGCCAACGTGCTGGTGGTGGTGGCCGGCATGGAGGGCGCGCTGCCCAGCGTGGTGGCTGGGCTGGTGAGCCGGCCGGTGATTGCCGTGCCCACGAGCGTAGGCTATGGCGCGAGTTTCGGCGGCGTGGCGGCGTTGCTAGGCATGCTGAACAGTTGCGGCAGTGGCGTGACCGTGGTGAACATTGACAACGGTTTTGGCGGCGGTTTTGCCGCAAGCCAGATCAACGCACTGATCGCTGGCTGAACCCGGCTTCACTGCCGGGCTTTGGCATGGAAATAGACGGGCTTGATGGGTTCCGTGGCCGGGTAACGCGCCAGCATGTCATCCAGCTTCATCAAAATCCACGGTTGCCGGAAGCTGTAACCGTTCTTGGTGAACACCACGTTGTCGGCCAGGTACACGGCGCAATGCACCGGCACCCCGTCCGGATGCACCAAAAACACCAGGTCCCCGTAAGTGGGTTTGTCCACGATGGTATAGTTGGTATCGAGTTCCTTGCGCCAGATGGCATCGTCGTAGTAACGGTCATCCGGCGGCTCATTGAAGAAATTCAGGGCAGTCCAGTAACAGTCCGGGGAGGGCTGGTTGGGGTCGGTGGGGGGAACGGGATAGGCGTTCAGCCGTTTCCGCGCAAACGGCGGCAGCAGGTGCATGATGTCCAGCGAAGCGCCACCCGGGACTTCGGCGAGGGATTCCAGCAGCGGCTGGATGTCCTTGGCCCGGCCGTCCTGGGCCCAATAGTTCACCAGCTTGGCCACGTCGGTGTTGGTGGAGATTTGCAGTTTCATCAGGAAAGAGGCGTTCCGGGACAGGGTTTTCATCAGCCGGTGGCGTTCGGGCAGGTTGGTCACCACGGTAAACACCTCGGGCAAATCGGAAAAACAGAGGGCGTTGCCCCGCGGATAGACCAGTCGGTGTACCAGTTCGGTGGTGGGCGCGGAAACGCCGCTGTTGCGGAACCAATCATCAAACCCGCCGTTGCGGTAGGTGTAGGGCCAGCATTGAAAATCGTTGCGCTCGTTCTGCGCCAGCACGGCATAGATTTTGGTGCGCGCCGCGGGGGACAAATCCAGCACGGTCCGGACTCCGGGCACGACCACCAGGCCGTTGGTGTCCTGCAACCAGTTCGCCGGGTTGAGCACCACGGTCCGCTGGGCCGGGGTCAGGTCGCAGGATCCCAAGAAATCTGCCAGCTTCCTGGTGTCATACCCTTCAAAAAACCAGGTGGTGGTGGGGAAAACGTTGTCGCTCGGTGGGATGAAATCATCCGGCGGCTCGATATTGATGCGGGTGTATTCCGGGGTGCCCCAGGGCCCGGGCTGGCCCAAATAATACCGCTCGCCCGGTTGCGGCCCGGCGCTGGCATCGGGGGCATTGAGCACGAGGCTGACATCCGTGTACTTCATCAACAGAATGACCAGCAGGATGAATTCGCTGACACAAATCCAGAACCACAGCCGGGCATGACTTTTTTTCACAACAATTTCAGACATAAAAGACTGAAGCGCGGGCAGACTTAAGCAGTTTCCCCGCCAAAAGTCAAAATACCCCGGATTCGCCCCGGAGGGCGCCAGCCGGAGGTGGGCGCCGGTTTTCCCGCGTGACCCCGCAAAGGGATTGTGTCATCGTCCCTTGCTACGGGGCAGTCATGAAAACACTTTATTTGGATCTTTTCAGCGGTATCAGCGGCGACATGTTTATCGGTGCGTTGCTGGACCTGGGCGTGGACGCCGGGCAACTGGCCCGCAAACTGGAACTGCTCCGGCTGGACGGTTATCATCTCCATGTTTCCCGCCAGCAAAAATCCGCCATTGCCGGCGTGAAGTTTGATGTGCATCTGGCGCACGAGCATGATCATGACCACGGCCATGATCATCACCACGAACCGGGTCACGGGCACGACCATGCCCACGAACATTCGCATCACCACCATCATCATGACGATGCTGCCGATGCTGCGGCAGGCAAACCGCACCATGATGACCACCCTCATGGACATCATCATGATCACGCCGCCCAGCGCAATTTTGCGGACATCAAGAAACTGATCCGCGGCAGCAAGCTCTCCCCCTGGGTGAAACAAAAGGCCATTGCCGTGTTTCACCGGATTGCGGTGGCCGAGGGCAAAATCCACGGGCAGCCGCCGGAGCAGGTGCATTTTCACGAGGTCGGCGCGGTGGATTCCATTGTGGACATTGTGGGCACCTGCGTGGCGCTGGAGCTGCTGGGCAAACCGCGCGTGCTGGCATCGCCCGTCGTGGAAGGTACCGGCTGGGTGAATTGCGCGCATGGCCGGTTTCCCGTGCCGGCGCCGGCCACCCTGGCCATCCTCGGCGCGCGCGGCATCGGCATTACCCAATGCCCGGAGCCGCACGAACTCGTCACGCCCACCGGCGCGGCCTTGCTGGCGGAATTCGCCGAAGCCAGCGGCCCCATGGAAGGCCTGGTGGCGGAAAAAATCGGTTTCGGCCTCGGCACCCGCGAAAATAAAACCCGTCCCAACGTGCTGCGCGCCGTGCTGGGTACACAGGCCAAAGTCCAGGGTCCAAAGTCCCAGATCAAAGCGGCAGCGGCTCCGAGCTTTGATTGGGAAACCGACCGCGTGGCGGTGCTGGAAACAAATCTCGACGACATCAGCAGCGAAATTCTTGGCCACTTCATCGAAACCGCGCTGGCCGCCGGCGCGCTGGATGTGTTCCACACGCCCATCCAGATGAAGAAAAGTCGCCCGGGCGTGCTGCTCACCGTGTTGTGCGCCGAGGCCGAGGCGGACCAATTTAGCGCCCTGATCTTGCGCGAGACCACGGCCTTTGGCGTGCGCCGCACTGTGGCCGAGCGCCGCAAACTGCGGCGCGAATTCACCACGGTGAAAACCCCTTGGGGCCCGGTCACCGTGAAGCTGGGCCGGCTCAACGGCACCGTGGTGCAGGCCGCGCCGGAATATGAATCCTGCCGGCAGCTCGCGGCCAAAAAGAAGGTGGCTGTAAAAGACATTTACGCCGCTGCGACCCGGGCCTTAAAATAATTTATCGCCGGCAACGGCTCCTGCCGCACCGGCGCCACCCATGAAAAAACTCGACAGCATTGACGCCGTCATCGGCGACCTCAAACGAGGCAAAATGGTCATCATCGTGGATGATGCCAGCCGCGAAAACGAAGGCGACCTCATCATGGCCGGGCAGCATGTCACCGCGGCGGCGGTGAACTTCATGGCCCGGTACGGCCGCGGCCTGATCTGCGTGCCCACCACCAGCGCCCGGCTGGACCAGTTGGGCATTGGCCGCATGGTCAAGGAAAACCGCGACAGCTTCAAAACCGATTTCCAGGTGACGGTGGATGCCGCCAAGGGCATCTCCACCGGCATCAGCGCCGCCGACCGTGCCCGCACCATCGCCGTCATGACCGATCCCACGGCGGTGCCGGAGGACCTGGTGGCGCCCGGTCATGTGTTTCCCCTGCGCGCCAAGCCGGGCGGCGTGTTGCAACGTGCCGGCCATACCGAGGCAGCGGTGGATTTGATCAACCTCGCCGGCTGCCGGCCCGTCGGCGTCATCTGCGAGATCATGAATGACGACGGGTCCATGGCGCGGCTGCCGCAGTTGCAACGGTTCGCCCGCAAGCACAAGCTCAAGATCGGCACCGTGGCCGACCTTATCGAATACCGGCGCACGCGGGAGAAACTCGTCGAACACATTGAAACGGTAAAAATGCCCACCGACTACGGTGATTTCAACCTGGCCCTTTATTATTCCAAGGTGGACGGCCAGCATCATCTGGCGCTTATTCGCGGCGAAGTGCGCGGGCGCAGCGGGGTGCTGGTGCGCGTGCACAGTGAATGCCTCACGGGCGATGTCTTTGGCTCCCGCCGCTGCGATTGTGGCCCGCAACTCCACCAGGCCATGCAGCAGGTGGCGGCCGCCGGGCGCGGGGTGATTTTATACATGCGCCAGGAAGGCCGCGGCATCGGCCTGCCCGCCAAGATCAAGGCCTACAAGTTGCAGGAACAGGGTTATGACACCGTGGAAGCCAACCAGAAACTGGGCTTCGGCATGGACCTGCGCGAATATGGCCTCGGCGCACAAATCCTGGTGGACCTGGGCCTGAAAAAAATCCGGCTGCTCACCAACAACCCCAAGAAACTCGTGGGGCTGGAAGGCTACGGCCTGGAAATCACCGAACAGGTGCCCATCCGCGTTTCGCCCAATCCTCACAATGCCCGCTACCTCAAAACCAAGCGGGACAAAATGGGGCATCTGCTTTGACTTTGCGGAGCCTCCCCGCGGGCAACCGGAGCGGCGGCCTCTGGCGGGCGCAGAAAGTTTACAGCCGAAGCGCGGCTGCCCGTTTTATTTGGCTTCGATGACACCACAGGCCACGCGGGCGCCGGCGTTTCCGCTGGGTTGGGAGGTAAAGTCATCCTTGCCGGCATGCACAATCACGCCGTGACCCACAATGGAATTGGTGCCCTGCAGGCTCAGAAAGGAAAAGACCCGGTCCAGGTGCGCGTGCCCGGAGGCGTCGGCCGTGATGTTGCCCAGGTCACCGAGATGATGCTGCGGCGAATCCGGCCCGCCATGCGGCATGCCGGTGGGATTAAAATGGCCGCCGGCCGAAGCGCCGTCCGGCGCGGAACAATCCCCCTTTTCATGGATATGAAATCCATGATCCCCCTGGGACAGACCCGTCACGTCCGCCACCACATGAACTCCGTTGGCTTCCTGGGTAAAGGTGACGGTGCCGACCGCCGTGTTGCCCTGGGTCGGAGCCAGGGTGGCGATGGCCGCAGTGACATTGGTTCCGCCGGCGGACATGTCGGTGTTAGTGCCGGGGGCCGACATATTCATGTTGGTACCGCCCCGCGACATCATGGCGTTGGTGGTGGTGGAAGTGGTCAGGTCATTGGTGGTCCCGGAGGGGGCGGGAGAATTGGTTGCCTGATTAACTTCGTTTTCGGAAGTTGTGTCGGTAGTGGTTTGGTTTTTGGGTTGGCACCCGCAAATGGTGAGGAGCACCCCGAGGCAAATCCCGCCGGCCATTAATTGAAGCTTGGTATTCATAGTGTCCTGATATTTGATTGTGATGCGGAGGGACCGGCGAAAATGCCGGTATCACACCCGTTCAGTTTCCCCGCTTGTCCGGAGGCGGACAATCCGCAGATCACCTGAAATCACCTCAGCCGGAAGCGGGCGGGCCTTGGGAAGAATGCTGAGTGCAGCTTAATGATTTTGCGGCTGGAACCGGGGCCGGCGCCCGGTGCCCGGGCCGGATTTTTTGCCCGTCCGGGGCTTTCGGCCCACCATTAGCAATACCCGCGAATGATTCGCGAGAGGCGCTTCGGAGTAATCGCCCGCTAGGGATTCAATGGCAAATCCGGCAGCCCGAAACAGCAATTCCAGTTCCCGCGGGAAAAAAACGTGGTGCTGATAATCGCTGAAAAAACGGCGTGAGCGCCGGCCGGGCCAAAATTCATCATAAAGATAGCGGACCCGCGCCCGCTGTTCGGCCGCGTAATAGCTCACCGTTTTGTACCGCAGCAATCGTTTGCCGCCGCCCGGGCCGGATTGGGCCGTGTCATTGTCGAGTTGCAAAATCGTGCGGCGGGGAATTTGCGTTGATTCTGCAAGCACGGAAAATTCCGGCAGAGGCACATCCGCCACGAACCGGCCGCCGGGGGCGAGGTTGGCAAACGCAGCCTGCCATGCGGCGCTCTGGTCGCGCAAGGACAGCAGGTGACACAGCGTGCCACAGGGCGCGATGATCAGGTCGAATTGGCCCGCCGCGCGGTACGTCCGCAAATCCCCCAAAAGCCATTGCAACCGTTGCCGGACCGATTTGTTTTGGCGCGCCGCCTTCGCCCGGGCTGCCCGCAACATTTCCGGCACCCGCTCCAGGCCCACAATCCGTTCCATCCCGGCGGTGGAAAGCTGCGCGAGCGGTATGGTGACGCGCCCCGTCCCGCAGCCCAACTCCAGCACCTGCCGCGGCCGCCAGCGCCGGACGATGGCCTGATAGTATTTCAAATCCGCTTCGGGGTGCGCGTGTTCCAAGTCATACTCCGCCGGATAATGGTAAATCGGCTCGTCCATGCTCAGGTCAGGGATTTTTCCACGCCCAGCAGCTCGCAAAGTGTCCGGGCATTGGCAATCGCGGCGGCATCGCGATCATTATTAAAATAAGCAAACACGGCATGGCCCGCCGCCGCTTCGTCGCGCAGCCACTTCGCCCAGTTGCGCAACCGTTGGCGCGAATAACTGCCGCCATACTTGGTTCCGGCCCCATGAAAGCGCACGTAGGCCACCGGGCCGGTCAAACGACGGGGATGCCGGGGCAGCAGGTCGTGAATGCAGAGGCACACGCCGTATTGGGAAAGCAGGGCAAAGGTTTCCTCGGATAACCAGGCGCGTTCCCGGAATTCCACCACATGCGTCAGCTCCGGGGGCAATTGGGCCAAAAAGGTTTTCAGTCGCGGCAGGTCGGGTTTCCAGTGGGGCGGCAGTTGATGCAGCACCGGGCCCAAGTGCGGTCCCAGCAGGCGCGCGCGCCGGAGAAAAAGCCGGAGGGGCCGCCGCACTCCCCGCAGGTGCTTCAGGTGCGTGATGAATCGGTTGTCCTTCACCGCATAGATGAAACCCGCCGGCGCCTGTTGTTTCCAGTGCCGGAAAGTTTTCGCCGCCGGCAGGTGATAGAAGGTGGCGTTGAGCTCTACCGTGGCGAAATGTTTGGCGTAAAATGGCAGCCACTCCGCCGCGGCGAGTTTTTCCGGATAAAACCGCCCGCGCCAGGAACGGTAGTTCCATCCCGAAGTGCCAATATGGATTTTGCCCGCGACCCTCACGGAGAATGGATGCGCACGTCCGGTCCGGCGGTGGGATTCGGAGCAATGACGACATGCGAGCGGGATTTGCGCGGCCGCTGCATGCGCTGCGCCGCCGCTGCGTCCCGCTCCTTATGATTCTTCTCATGCGCCGATGGTTGGGCTTTATTGGGCATAATCGGGGGAGGCGTTACGGGGATCGCAGAAGCTAGCGCAATTGGTCCAGCTTGGCGGCCAGAATAAAATCGTTTTCGCTCAGGCCGTCAATGTTGTGGGTCCAAAGTTTTAATTTCACCCGCCCCCACGACAGAAAAATGTCGGGATGATGATTCTCCCGTTCTGCCACTTCGCCGACGCGGTTGGTCAAATCCAAGGCCTCGCGGAAATTGGCCACAGAATAATTCCGCTCCAGGTGATGTTCGTCGACGACGGTCCATTCGGGCTGGAGGCCCGCGCGCAGTTTCTTTAAAGGCTCGCCCTGGAGCGGCTGGCTCCCGCTGCTGCAAGGTTTGCATTCCTTCCCGGCCAATGCGGTAGAATTGGTTTCGCTCATAACCTCACCCTAAGCGGGCTGTTGGCGCGAGTCAAAGTTGCGGACGGAAGAATTGTTCTGAAATCTCCTCAGTAAAAAACCTAAATTCCATCACGATGGAGACGCCGCGCCGTCGCACAAGCAGCCGTGACATCCGTCAATGCTGCTGCTATGAAAAGGCATATGAAATTCCCACGCCTGTGGTGCCGTCGCCACCCGATTGCCGCTTTTTTGTGTCTCTTGCTGGGCTTGGCCCCTTCCAGCCGGGCGGCTGAGGTCAAGCTAACGGCGCCGCAGGTGGAAGTGGTCGCTCCCGGCATCTGGCGGATTCGTTTCGGCACCCCGGAGAAATTGACGCCAACGCATTTTCGCAGCGCCGCCCTGGATGCCGCCGGTCTGGCCGGCATGCCGACCGACCGCCTCCTGCCCCTGGATCTGGCCCAAGTGTCCTTCCAGGTCTCGGATCGCGGCTGCTCGCTGTTGCTGCCGATGAAACCCGATGAAAGCATCTACGGGTTCGGCCTGCACACCGAGCTGTTTGATCTGACCCAATCCTTCGGGCAGGCCGGTCGCCGGGTTTTTCTCCGGCCGACGGATTCCCCGGAGAATGACCGGGGCGAATCCCACGCACCGGTCCCGTTCTATGTTTCCACGGCCGGTTACGGGGTGTATGTGGACACTGCCCGGTTCGCCTCATTTTACACCGGGAATGTGGCGCCCGAGAGCGGCGCGGGCGAAGCCGGCGCCGGCGAAGTGCAGACCAGCACCGTGGAACTGTATCGCGCCCGCGCGCAACGGGTGAAAACCATGCTCGTGGATGTGCCCGTCGCGCAGGGCGTGGATGTGTACGTGTTTGCCGGCCCCACCATGCTCGATGCGGTCCGGCGGTATAATCTGTTTTCCGGAGGCGGCGCCGTGCCGCCACTGTGGGGCCTGGGCGTGCAATACCGTGGCTACGCCAAGTTCGGCGCGGAGCAAACGCTCGCCCTGGCCACGCGCCTCCGTGACCAGCACATGCCGTGCGATGTTTGGGGCGTCGAGCCCGGCTGGCAGACTCAAACCTATTCCTGTTCGTTTCTCTGGAACACCAACCAGTTTCCGAATCCGGACGAATTCCTGGCAAAAATGCGGGCCCTGGGCTTCCGGCTCAACTTCTGGGAACACGCGTTCACGCATCCCTCGTCCCCGATATTCGAAGAGCTCAAGCCCTGGGCGGGCACGTTCCGGGTGTGGAACGGGTTGGTGCCGGATTTCGCGTCGCCCAAAGCGAGGCGGATTTTCTTGAAACAAAACCGGGTGGCGCTGTTCGACCGGAACGTGGAAGGCGTGAAACTGGATGAATGCGACGACCAACCGGACTCAGCAACGCCCTGGTCGTTTCCGCCGGCGACGCTATTCCCTTCCGGGTTGGACGGCGAGCTGATGCACTCGTTGTTCGGCGTGCTGTACCAGCAAACCATGCTGACGCCGTACCAGGAATCTGGCCGGCGGACCTGGGGACTGGTGCGCAATTCCCAGGCGCTGGCGGCGCCGCTGCCTTACGTGTTGTACAGCGACTCCTACACGGCGCGCGCGTATGTGCGCGGCCTCGTCAATGAGGGCTTCAGCGGATTGCTCTGGACGCCCGAAGTGCGGGACGCCAGTTCCATCGAGGATTTGTATCGCCGCCTGGAAACCGTGTGCTTCTCGCCGGACGCCGTCATCAACGCGTGGTTCATCAAGAATCCGCCCTGGGACCAGGTGAACCGCGACAAAAACAACCACGACGAACTGATGCCCGAGGCGGAACGCGAGGCTCTGACCACCGGCGTCCGCCAGGTGCTGCAACTGCGCATGAGCTTCGTTCCTTATCTGTACAGTGCCTTCAACGAATATCGCATCACCGGCAAGCCGCCGCTGCGCGCCCTGGTGCTGGACTGGCCGAATGACCCCCAGGTGCGCCAGATTGACGACCAGTTCATGTTTGGCGATTCCGTGCTCGTCGCCCCCATGTTTGCCGGGCAGGCCACGCGGTCCGTTTATCTGCCGCCCGGCGACTGGTACGATTTCTGGACTCATGAAAAAATCCCCGGCGGCGCGTCCCTCTCCGTCACCAACGGCGTCGGTCGCATTCCGTTATTCGTAAAGGGCGGCACCTTGCTGCCATTGGCCCAACCGGTGGAGTCCATCCAGCCCGACACTGCTTTCGCCATCACGGTCAACGTGGTGGGCGAGTCCCCGGCGGGTTTTGTGCTCTACGAAGACGATGGCCTCACCACGGCTTACGCGCGGGGCGAACAGAATCAGATCAAACTCCATGCTGCAGGCGAAGAGCACACAGTCACGCGCACCGGCAATTACCACGGCGCGCCACGCTACCAGATCGCCGGGTGGAAGTCATTTTGACCGCAGTCGGCGGTTCGTTTTAAACGTAGCAGCCGACGTGAGGAGGCTCTGATCAAAAAACTGCTGAACAAATTTGAGCCTCGTTACCTCGGCTGCTACGAATCGAGAGATTGGTTTCGAGCAGCTCCGACTTACTTGCTCCTCGGCGCCAGTGCTCCAAATTTTATGCGCACATCGGTGCCGCCGGATTGGCGTGGCACGGAGGCCACGACGCCGATTTCTTCCGGGCCGGTTTGATAGATGCTCTGCCACCAGTATTTGCCCACCGTGCCATCGCCCCAGGCCGGTGGGTCGTTGAGCCGCCAGGACCCGCCAAAATCATCACTTAATGAGACGTTCCCGGTATTGGAAGTCACGGCGAGCCTTTGGTCACTGAGTGCCACGACATACGGTCCTCCAGTTTGGCCGGGGATGGCGTTGCCGATGCCGCTGGTCCAGGTTTTGCCGTCCGGGGAAGTTTTACAAAAGATGTCAGCGTGGTGCGCGCCCACCACTTCAAACACCACGAGAAACTGGCCGTTAGCCATCTTGGTAATCACCGGCATGCCAGGGCGCTCGGCTGGCGCGGCAGGATCCCAGGCCACCCAAATCTCATTTCCCCACGTCTGGCCACCATCCCGGGAGATTCGTTCTGATATAATCTGGCTGTAGGCGGGATTTTCGGTGACGTGTTTTTCGTTTGCGTAAAACAGCGCCAGCGAGTCGTCATCAAGCCGGCAGAAATCCGGTTCATAAACCCCTTTGTCCGGATGGCCCAAACTCCCTGGTGTGCCTTCGTTGCTTTCCGGCTGGCTCAAGTGATGCCACGTCACTCCACCATCTTCGCTGCCGGAAACGCAAATGCGGTAAGACTCCTGCCACCGCACCGAACGGAAGGCCATCCGCAATGAACCGTTCGGCAGTTGGATGATCTCCCCGTTATCCAGGTCCCGGTTGTCCTCGCGGCAAGTGGCAATCACCTGCCACGTCCGGCAGCGATCCGTGCTACGCGCCACTTGCAACGCCGTGCCCTGATTGGTCAGCCCATGCGTCGCGCCATAGGTGTAACCGTTGTTGTCGTAAATCGTATAAACGGCCAGCCAGCTGCCATCGGCCAGATGCGTCAGCCGGCCATACTGCGAGCCGAAGCGCCCGGGGTGGATATTGCGGGCATCCCGGCCGCCATCCGCGAAGTTTGGGGTGGCATTGATCAATGCCGAATCTTTCCACGTGATCACCTCGCCGGCAAAGGAACCCGCTCCGCCCCACAGCAAAATCAATCCGGTAACAATGTAAGCCCGTAACATAGCTTCAGCTGGTTTTTGTTGGGCCAAGTTAATCGGAAACAGGTTTTGGGTAAAGCGGGTGAGCAACCTTGTGGCCGCGCAACCCCGGTCCGGGAATTTACGGAACCTGCACCTTGAAAAACTTGCTGCCGGACATCGGGTTGTTGGTGTACGGCGCGGTGCTTTGGTTGGTCGTCCAGGGTCCGGCCGGGGTGGGAGCTTCCAGCAAGGTGCCGGACGGCCAGCTCAAGACCAGACTGCTGCCGCTGGATTTGACATTGAGATGCACCGGCGCGCCGGTGAGCGCCACTTCATAAAACCGTGGCTTGTAGAGCCGGGCGTCGTTTCCGACATCCTGGAACAAATCGCTGCCATTCCACGCAATGGAGACCAGCAGTTTGCCCGAGGCCAGGTCATATTCCGGATGCGGCTGCGGCGAATAGGTGACGTAGGAATGCAGGTTGGTGGTGACGCCGTTGGCCGTCTTGCCGGCAGGTGATTCAAAGATGATTTGGCTGGAGGTGTAGGGGCCTTGCGGTGCGGGCGCGATTTCCGCATACACGCTGCTACCCCAGCCGGAAAAGGGTTTGTGCAGCATGACCCAGGCGCCGTTGTACGGGCGCACTCCCGAGATCATGTCGGTCAAGATCGGCGCCGAGTTGGACATGGCCGCATTCCAGCCCGCGCCGTCCCAATATTGCCAAGCCGCGAGGGTTTCCACGTTGGTTGCAGGCACGCGGCAGACATAGCCCAGTTGCGGCACATAGGGATTGCCGGTCTTGGAATTGCCAAAGACGTACACAAAGCCATGGTCCACCACGGCGTCGGCCGCCCACTGAATGGCAGTGGGGCCAATGCCTTCCACCACTCCGGTTCCCGGGGTGGCCACCATGGTCAGAAAGGACAATCGGCCGCTGGGTTGAATGACAAACTTGGCCAGCTTGCCGCCTTCCAACACGAAGCCGATGCCGACATTGGTGCTGCGCACTTGGGAGCACAGGGCATACATGTAGCCATTGGCTTCAAAAATGCCCTGAGTCCAAAAGCGGTCACCGTTGGCCGCGTTGGGCACGGCCGGGGCGTTGAAGGTGGCGCTGGAAAGGATGCCATTGCTCTCGATCAAAATGGTGTTGGCCACCATCGTCCAGCCGCTCTGATACCCGCCGGTGGCCGGGTTGCGGTTGCCCAGCACGGTGTCGCCAAACAGCCAATAATCCAGCCCGCTGTTCGCCCGGTAGCTGGTGACCTGATCGGATCCCGACCAGGTCTTGTCGTTCTTCTGCTGGAACAACTGAAACCAGCCCGTCGCCGTATCGGGCGAAGCGGGGGCCGCCACCGGACCTTCCCCCGTGAGAATGCCTGTGTTGGGGCTGCTCTCGTACGCGGCGTCAATCAGCGTGAGCTGGGCATTGGTCTCACCGGAATCAGCCGACGGATCGCTCCAGATGAAGTGCGCCCAGCCGAAGTTGGTCGCGCCACCATTGACCATCACCAGTCCCACATACGCCGAGTTCGTACTCGTGTTCCCCCAGTCCCCCACGTTGTAGATGCTCGCCGACCCGCCCGTGTCGTCATCGTTGTTATCCGGTCGCTCATTAAAATACCCGTTGTTCTGGACCGTCAGGGTGGTGATGCCGTTCTGTTGCTTCGCCGCGTTGACATCATGCATCTGCCCGTTGACCGCCACTCCGCCCGGCGTCAGCGGCAACCCGCCGTAGGTCCGGTTGCCCAGGTCCATGTTATTGGTGTCCTGCCACGTCCGCGCCAGCACGAAGGAATTGGTGCCGTCGCCCCGCACCTCGGGCTTCTGGCTGTTGCTGTCCTGATACAGCAGGAAGTAGTGGCTGTTGAAATCCGGGCTGAGATCAAACTCGGTGGTGCCGTTCCGCCCAATAATGGTCAGGTCATGGAAGTTGGTATAGACCACTGCGCCATGCGCCGCGCCACCGGCCAATGCTGCGGTGGCCAGAAAAATAGGGGCGGTTTTTTTATTTCGCATCTTGGTTTTCCTGTGGGCAAGTTGAAATCGGCATTGGTTTGGATCAGAGTCGTTTTCCGATCACCCCGCGCGGGGGCAATTCCCGGCCGCCCATGCGCAGGGCAAGATTGGCGGTTTCACGATGTTCGGTTTCGCCGCCCCGAAATTGCATGAAACGGATTGGGCCATTGGCATCGCCCCGCTGGCTGGCATGCCGGAACAAACACAAATTGCCCAAGGCGCGCAGCCGCCGGTTCTCACAGGTCACCACCCGGACATCAAGCAGGTAGGCGGTGGGACTGCGCCGCCAGAGCAGCGTGCCGATGGGCTGGGCGCCATCGAAAAGAATCGCCGACAGGTCGGGGTCAAATCCGCCGGCGGCGTCGCCCCGCCAATAGCGCTGCAAATCCGCCGGCGGCATCAGCCGGTGCTGCAAAATCATTTCCGCCACCACGTCCGGCGGATGCTGCCGGATGGATTCCGTGCGCCAGGTGGGGGGAATGTCCGCCTGATAGCTGGCGACCATGCGCGTCACGCGCTCATTGGCGGCAATGGTGGAGACCTCAAAGAACCGCTCGGAGCGCAGGCACTCAAACCCCCGCTCCTGCAGGAGGGCGCTCCATTCATTGTCATCCGCCAGCAAATCAGCGTACTCCATGACCTGGACGCCCAGCTTATGGGCGGCCTGTTCGATTTTTTCCAGGAACGGGCCAGCGATGTCCCGGCGCGCCACGCCCGGACGGCAGGTCAGGCGGAACTGGCCGGTGGTGCCGCGCGCCCAGGCCGCGCTGCCGGCCACAAACCGCGGGATGGGCAGGGCCCGCTCGCCTACCAGCAGCCAGGCTTCCCGCGGCGGCGGCGCGTCCTGAAACAAATGCAGCGCGCGGCCCAACTCTCCCGCGTTGGGCTCCCGCACGGTCATTTCTCTCGCCACGGCTTCGTTCATTGGTCAGCGGCGCCGGATGCGCCTGTCCCCGGGAAAGTATACCACATTTGTTTCCGGCGCTTTCGCGGCCGCCTGCAAAAAAAAGAAAGCCCGCCTGCCACCGGCCCCAACCCCCAACCTTTGGGCCGGACCGGGACGAGCGGGCTTTCACGAACCAACATCATTTCAAGGCCAACGCGGTCGCCCCACTCTATTGGGACAGGACGCGATAGAACTTCTGCGACCCCGTCGTCGCATTGGTGTACGGCGAGGTCGCCGAGTTTGTGGTCCAGGGACCGTTCAAACTGGTCGCCTCGAGCAACAGTCCGCCGCTCCACTGCAGCACGATATTGCCCCCGCTGGCGCCCTGGATGTTGAGCGCCGTTGGCGTCGGCAAACCGGACAGCGTCACCTCATAGAACCGCGGCTTGAACAGGCCGGCATCGGCCGAATTGTAAGACGAGGTGCTGGAATCCCAGTAATCAATTGCACCCAGCAGCTTGCCGGAAGCCAGCGGGTATTCCGGATGGAACCCCGGGTTGACGGAATAATAATAATCCGTGTCGCCCGTCGCCGAATTGGTGGTCGCGCCCACGCCCACATTGTCATTGGTGGGATCCGTGAACAGGAACTGTTGCGTGTACGGTCCCTGCGGCTGCGTGGCCACATAGGCATAGGTGTCGGTGCCGAACTGCCCATACACCTTGCCCACGGCCACCCAGGCGCCCTGATACAGCCGCACGGAGCTGACCGTGTTGTTGATCACGGCCACGGAATTGGTTTCGTCGGCATCCCAGGTGGTGCCGTTCCAATAGGTCCAGGCCGTGATGTTCTCCACGTTGGTGGTGGCCACCCGGGCCAGGTAAGTGGCGTCGGCGTTTTGGTTTTCCCCGTAGAAATAGACAAATCCGTTCTGCACCACGGAACCATCCACCCACTCCACATTGGAGATGTCAATGCCGCCTTCCACATTGCTGGCCGGCGTCGCGTTATAAGCCAGAAACGTCAGCGCCCCGTTGGCTTCGATGGCGTACTTGGCCAGGGCCGTGCCCAAGGTGTTGACATGGGAGAAGGGATCCATTTTTTGCACCACCACGTAAGCCCGGCCGCCGGCTTCAAACATGTCCTTCATGCGGTAGGTCACCGAATCGGTGGGGAGCGAAGCCACGGTGGGCAACGTCAGGTCGGTGGGCACTAATTTGTCGCCGCTCGCGAGCAGGATCCGGTTATCCACGACGGTCACGCTGGAATCAAAGGCGTGCGTGGTGGGGTCCATCGTGCCTTGCACGAGGCCATTGAACAGCCAGTACACCTTGCCGTTGGCGGCCTGGTAACTGACATTTTGCTGGCCGCCGGCATACACGAAATCCGTTTGTGCCTGGAATGCGTTGAACCAGCCCGCGACCGTGGTGGGCGTGGGCCCCGGCGTCTGGATGGTGATCGTGGCCGGAGGTGCCGAGGTCACCGCGCCCGTGGCGTTGGTCGCCACCAGCACGTAATCGGCGGTATTGGCCAGCACGGCCGACTTGATGAGCAGTTTATCCGTGGCAGTGCCGGAAATGTTGCCCGAGTCGGAAAGGTTGGTGTAAACCCCGCTGCCCGGAGCGCCGGCCATCCACTGGTAACCCAGCGCGCTGTCCGCCTGGGCCACCAGCGCCAGCGAGGCGCCGGTGTAGGTGGACTGCGAAGCGGGCACGGTGCTGAAGCTCGGCGGCGTGGGCGACCCGGCGCCCGTCAGAATCGCCGTGTTGGGCGTGGTTTCATAGCCGCCGTCAATCAGGATCAATTGCGTGCCGGTGTCCTGGGAACTGGACGACGGATCGCTCCAGGTGAAGTGCGCCCAGCCAAAGTTGGTCGCGCCACCATTGACCATCACCAGTCCCACATACGCCGAGTTCGTGCTCGTGTTCCCCCAGTCCCCCACGTTGTAGATGCTCGCCGACCCGCCCGTGTCGTCGTCGTTGTTGTCCGGCCGTTCGTTGAAATACCCGTTGTTCTGGACCGTCAGGTTCGTGATGCCGTTCTGTTGCTTCGCCGCGTTGACATCATGCATCTGCCCGTTGACCGCCACTCCGCCCGGCGTCAGCGGCAAGCCGCCGTACGTCCGGTTGTTCAGGTCCATGCTGTTGGTGTTCTGCCACGTCCGCGCCAGCACAAAGGAATTGGTGCCGTCGCCCCGCACCTCAGGCTTCTGGCTGTTGTTGTCCTGATACAGCAGGAAGTAATGGCTGCTAAAATCGGGACTCAGGTCAAACTCCGCCTTGCCGTCCCGTCCGAGGATGGTCAGGTTGCTGAAGTTGGTATAAACAATCGCGCCGTGCGCCGCGCCCCCGGCCAGAGCCGAAGTCAGCACCAGCGCCGTGGTATTCCTGGTTTTCATTGTGAGTGAGTGGGGATTTGGGGTTTGGATGGAAATATAGCGTATCTTTTTTGGACTTTCGCCGGAGCGGACAAATTCAACGCCGCCCCTGCCAAAAACGACTTTGCGGCATGGCCGGGATGGCGCCATGCGTTCGGTACGGCTGGCTGGCTATAATCACAACTATGGGATTCGCGGAAAATTCTAGCGCCAGGCAGGCAATCCAGCGCGGGAGTTTCGTGCCAAACAAGGGGGAGTAATGTGCCAAGATGGGCAACTCCGAACTTTTTCCGCAAAAACCCCCAATTCCTTTACAACGCCCTGCGGGCAAAGTTGGAGTCTTTGTGGCGCCGCCACGAGCTGACCGGCGGCCGCTTCAGCGTTGCACCCGGGGTTCGGCCCAGATGGCCCAAGAGTTGTGATTGTGGCCTTCTCCGCCCTGGGTCAGCAACTCCAGTTCCTTCACCCCGGAGATATCCACTTTGACCTCCGCCCGTTCACCCACGCGCAACATGCGGGAGCGGTAAAGCTCCCGGCCGTCGCCGCGGACGGTGAAAATGGCGGAACCCTGAATGTTGGCGCCATCGCGAATCCCGACAATGGCCGTAAAAGTCTTCCACTGGCGGTCCATCGGAAAAACAAACCGCGCCGGGGAATGCGCATACAGTCCCTTGGCAAAGAACTGCCCGCCGAGCGTGAGAAAGACGCCGTTCTGGATGTTGGTATCGAACCAAAAATAATTGCGCGCCAGGTGACCCCATCCCACTTGCGCGTCCGTCCAGACCGCATCCGACAAGTAGGCGCTATCGGCCGTCACCGCGCGAAGCACCACTGCCGCCGGCGGATCAAGCACCTCGCGGAGCACGCGGAGATTCCGCGCGGCCTCCGGCGTGGGCGCGGTCACAGCCACCAACGTTCGCGCGTCGGCCCGGCCGTGCATCACGGCGGCTTCCGCCCGGTTCACAATCCATTCCGCGTTCAGACCGGTCACGTCCGGCACGCCGGAGGTGGCGTAAGCCAGGGCAAAGCGCTCCGTTTCGGTCGCCCCGTTCACATACAGGCGCGTCAGGTTGAGATGAAAATTCAGCCAGTTCGTCGGGTAAATGGCGGCGAGGTCCAGCGTGAAAGTCCCGTTCGTGACCAGGCCGGGAAACGTCCGCGCGGCGTGATCGTCAATGACGTCGCTCACCGGCCAGGCGTGGGCCACCACCGCATACGCCGGGATGGCGCCCGTCACCACGCCCTGGATGCGGACCGCGCCATTTGAAGCGGTGAACTCCAGGGAGGCTAAATCGCTTTGGAGTTCGTCCCCGCGGCCGCGATTCGAGCCCGTGATCAGCGGTTGGGAAAGCAGTTGCAACGCCGAGGCGCGGCCCAGGTAGGTCGGCGGCCCGCCGCCCCACAATTCCTCGCGATACGTGAGATTTCCGCCCCCCATGAGCGAAACACCAAACGGCTTTTCCGCCATGCCGCCGTTGTCGTGCGGCAAACCCAGCGCATGCCCCAGCTCATGCGCCACGCCGCCCAGATACATGCTGTTGAACTGCGCCACACTCAGCTTCAGATGCGGATAATAGTGTTCGGTAATCACCATCTCCTGGTTCGTTTCCTCCAACCGCCGGGGATCCAGCAGCTCGCAATCCGCCACATGCGCGATGCCCGCGCGCGCCGTACCGGAGCCGTTATAGGGAGTGTTGAACACGTAACGCCCGTCGCTCGCCTGGTGCTCCAGCGCGTAAAACACCAGCAGAAATTCGCGCTCCACGTCCACCTGACCCGCCAGGGCTTCTCGGATTTCCTGCGCGGTGCGGCCGCCGGATTGGTAATCGTACTCGCTGGCCGGCAATTTTCCGTGAACCAGATGCACCACCAACTGGCCATCCTTCGTCTCCAGCGGCAGGCCGGCGGTGGCAATGCCGAACCGTTCCAGGCCGTCGCGATAAAAGCCGCTCACATCCTGCACAATCCGGTCCAGCCGCGCCGCGTAGTCGGGAAACGGGGTGCCGTCCTGGGGCACAAAATAAACCACGCGCAAAACATTGGTGGCCGGAGCGTGCCCCGCATGATACGCGGCGACCAGGCCTTCGGCGGCTTGCAACAGCGCGCGGCCCGCCGGATCGGCATTGTTGACCGCCACCGCAACAGGGTTCGAGCCCGCCGCCGGATTGTGGGGGTCCGCAAGACAGGCGGAGGCGGTCAGCAATCCGAGAACCGCGAAAAAAAAGGTGTTCAGTTTCACAAGGCTGGACTGGTGATAACACAGGCAAGCCGGCCCGTCATGCACGGTTTAGCATTTGGGCCCAGGAATTCGGACCGCAAAGGAACCCATAGACCGCCAAAGAATTCCGGGGTGCGCCAGGTCTTGCTTGTGAAGCTGTGCCGCAGGCACGCCCGAAAATAGCCCGCAGTTTCAACTGCGGGTGGCGCCGCCCGATAAAACCCCAGCCCCGCCGGGGCGGCTGATGGAATTACCGCCCGGCCAGGCTCAGGGCGGTCCGCAGATGGCTCTGGTAGGTGTTGGTCACGGTGTCGCTGGCAAACGGGCCGTCTTCGGTCCATAACTGCCCGCTAGCGGTGTAAGCATGCTTCGTCGTCCCCGCCGCATTTACCAGGTTGCCACCCGATTGGACGCGTCCCGCCACAAACGCCACCAATACACCTGCGATATGCTAATACCAAGACCTCTTTACACGCCTCAATTGTGCCAATATTTAGGTCTGGCCATTTACCCTTTACTTCGGATGCATGAAGGTCAGACGCTGGAACTTCA
>DATJIU010000043.1:0-9114 GCA_035492855.1 Dongiaceae bacterium
CGCCAGAATGGCGATGATGGCAATGACGACCAACAATTCAATGAGGGTGAATCCGCCCAAACTTGGTTTTGTGACTTGCCGCTTCATAATACCTGTCACCCCTGACAACTGACCGGATCCCTGCGAACCACGTTTGAGGTCCCGTGCTGGCATCCTAAATTGCGCAGGCGAACCGGTGTTAGGTTCAGCGCGCCCTGCGCTTCGACGGGGCCAAGGCCGGTGAATTGACTCGGGTTGTGGAATGATGCTAGCGCACGACTCCGAAGGGAGCGCGGGTGTTTCGTGCCAAAAGCCGGGGAGAAAAGTGCCAGCCCTGGCACGATTCACCCGCTGCGGCTGTCCCGCTCTATTTTCCCGCCGTTCCGGCTCAGTTTGACTTGAGCCGGAAGAACCGGCTGCCCGCCACCGGGCTATTCGTGGCCACCCATTGGCTTCCCACCACCACCGGGATTTCGGGAGCGTTCGTCCAACTGTCCGGCGCCGTCAGATTCGTCGTCGTTTGCAACGTCAGGCCGCCATAATAAGCCGGCCACGTAAGAGTCATTTGCGGCACCCGTTGAATCGCCAGCGACGGGATGCCCAGTTCATAGGCGCCAATGTCGCTGCGGTCGCCGCCAAAAGGGATGGACCCCACGGAACTGGTTGCGACCGGTCGCGGGGCTCCGCGCTGGTCCGTCAAAACTCCGCTGCCATTGCCTTGGTCAATGGCCGGACTTCCGGATTGCAGGGCCAACGTCAAAGTGGCGCCCCCGTTGTCCTGGAAAGTCCCCAGCAAGGGATTGAGCGGGCTGTTGGTCGTGCCCATCTGGTCGCCCACACTGCCCCAGCCGCTGCTCCCGTTCATTGCGCCGATCAAATTAAAACCGGCGGAAGTGAACGCGCCCACGCAGTCCGGTGCGGTGGTCGCCAGATTGCCGGCGATGATCGTGTTGCGAATCGTCGCCGTGCCCCCGGCCTTATAAATTCCCCCGCCCGTGCCATTGACGAATGCATTGTTGCCCGAGACGGTGCAATTGGTCAGCGCCAATATCCCGCCTGCCTGGTAAATTCCGCCCCCGGAATTGACGCTGGTATTGCCATAAAACGTGCAATTGATGGCGGTCAATCCGCCGCCCACGTAAACCGCCCCGGCGCCGATAAATCCGGATTGGACGCCGCTGTTGCCGGAAAAGGTGCATCCGTTCGCGGTCACGGTGCCATTGGCGTATATTCCGCCCCCGATTCCGTTCAGATTAAAGTTGCCGGCAATGGCGCAATCCGTCAGCGCCAGCGTCCCGGAATCCTGAAGAATTCCCGCGCCATTGGCGTAAAAATCCTGAAGGCCGCCCCCGGACACCGTCAGTCCGGCGATGCTGACGGCCGCGTTGTTGGTCAGGTGAAACACCCGGCCTGTAAAATTGCGGCTGATTGTCAGCACCTTTGCCCCCGGTCCGACAATCGTGACATCCTTGCTGATCAACAATTCCCCCAGGGCATTGGTCAGGGTGATGGTTCCGGTGACGGTATTTGAAAAAAGGATGCGGCTGCCGCCGCCCACCGACTCGTTGAATTGGATGGCCTGGCGGAACGTGCCGTTGCCGCTGTCCGCGTTGTTGGCGACCACAATGTCTCCGGCCCGCACCATCCCGACGCCGGTCAGGAAGAGCATGGCCCCGCCAATCATCCAGGCGCGCGGCAATTTTTGATTGCGATTCTTCATGGGGGGACCTCGACGGCGCTACTTATGCCACAAACCTCCTGTATGCAAAGCAAATAAACTGCCGGCTGGCCACCGGCGCGCGACCTTGCTAGGCTGGGCCCGTCATGTTTGAAATCGTCAAAGGTCAATTGGACACCGCCGCGCAGAAACTCACCCACCTGCGGAGGTTTCTTTGACGTCGCCAACGCGCAAAAAAGACAGTCGGAAATAACGGCCCTGATGGCCGGCGAGACGTTCTGGAACAATCGCGAGGCGGCCCAGAAAATCATCGAGGAAGCCAATTCCCTCCGCAACAAGATAGAGCCCTTGCTCAAGGCCGAAAAGCAGTTGGAGGATTTCCAGGTGATGGTGGAACTCGGCGAAGCCGAACCGCCGGCCGTGCAGGCCCAGATGGACGCCGAACTCACGCGCGACCTCGCGACCTTTTTCAAGGAACTCGAAGCCATGGAGCTGCGGGTGTTCCTCAATGGCCCGCATGACAAGAACAACTGCATCCTGAGCATTAATTCCGGCGCGGGCGGCACCGAAGCGTGCGACTGGGCCAACATGCTCCTGCGCATGTACCAGCGCTGGGCTGAAGCCCGTGGTTGGGAGGTGGAAATCACCGACGCGCTGCCCGGGGAAGGTGCGGGCATCAAGAGCGCCACCATGCTCATCCAGGGCGAAAACGCCTACGGCTTTTGCAAGGCGGAACGCGGTGTGCACCGGCTGGTGCGCATTTCGCCGTTCGATTCCAACAAGCGCCGCCACACCAGTTTTGCCAGTGTGGACACCATCGCGGAACTGGAGGAGAACACCACGGAAATTGTCCTGCCGCCGACCGAGTTTTCCGTGGACACCTTCCGTTCCGGCGGCAAGGGCGGCCAGAACGTGAACAAGGTGGAAACGGCCGTGCGCATCACGCACATTCCCACCGGACTGGTCGTGGCGTCGCAGGCGCAGCGCTCGCAGCACCAGAACCGGGCCACGGCGATGAAGCTGTTGCTCTCGCGCATCTTTGCCCAGCGTCAGGATGCGGCCAAGGCGGAGATGGAACGGTTCTACGGCGAGAAAGGCAGCGTGTCGTGGGGCAACCAGATTCGCAGCTACGTGTTCCAGCCGTACCGCATGGTCAAGGATTTGCGGACCGGCGTGGAGACGAGCGACGTGCAGGGGGTCATGGACGGCGCGCTTGATCCGTTCGTGAACGGATGGCTGCGCGCCGGCTGCCCGCAAAAGCGGATCCAAGGCGTCAGCGACGATGCGGAGTAATTCCGCGGCACTTACAGCGGCGCCCCGACATTGATCTGGTGTTTCAGGCAGTAGGCGCCGTTGTCCACGTACTTCTGCGCCCACCATTTCAGGTGCGCCCGTTCCTTGGGCGTGAGCGCCCGCACCACCTTGGCCGGCGCACCGAGCACCAGCGAACCAGGCGGAATTTTCATGCCCTGCGTCACGAGCGCCTTGGCGCCGATGAGCGATTGTTTGCCCACCATGGCGCCGTCCAAAATCACCGCGCCCATGCCGACGAGCACTTCATCGCCCACGGTGCAGGCATGCACAATGGCCGAGTGTCCCACGGTCACCCAGTTGCCGAGGATACAGCCGTAGTTGTCCGCGAGGTGCAGCACGGCGTTGTCCTGGATGTTGCTGTGATGGCCCACGACGATGCGGTTGATGTCGCCGCGCAGGACGGCGTTGTACCAGACACTGGAGTGCGCGCCGAGTTTCACATCGCCGACCACCACGGCGGTTTTGGCGAGATACACATTTTTGCCGAGCCGGGGTTTCCGGCGGAGAAATTGATCCAACTGCGGCGCGAGTTCATTCATGCGGGTGTAAATACACGAACGGGCGGCGTTGCAAATAAAAAACCCGCCCGGCGTGCCCCGGGCGGGTTGAGTTCAGTTCCTCCACGAACGGTTAGCGATGATGCCATGCCCGGACGTAGCCGAACCCGAAACGCACCACCGGAGCGCGATGGATCACCACCGGGGCCGGCGCCACATAGACCACCTGCCGCGGCGCGGTGTAAACCACCGTCGGCGCGGGCGCCACCACGGTGCAAGCCGGGGCCGGGGCGGCATAAACCACCGGCGCCGGAGTGGAGTAAACCACCGGGGCCGTATAATAAGTCGGAGCGCAATAAACAGGCGCTGGCCGCAGGGCATCCACCAGCACCGCGCCGGCGACCACGCCAGTGAGGATGGCGCCCGCTTCGCAACCATGAGCCTGCGCGGTTTGCACCCGCGCGCCGACCAGAGCCACTGCCAGAACTGCCACGGTTAAAATCTTTTTCATAAAAATCCTCGTTTTCGTTTGTTAACTGCGAACTTATTCCCAACAATAGCTTCGACGGGAGGGGTTGAGAATTATTCAAAATGAGGGTAAACTCCCCCTTGTCAGCAGCGTATGAAGCCACCCGCCTCCCGACCCGAACCGGTGCGCCGGAAGTTGCCGCGTTCTTTCAAGGACCTGACGCCGACCCGCGCCTTCAACCCGCGCACGTTCTTTCACGAGATGGTGTGGAAGGCGCTGCTGACCAAACGCACGGGCAAACACAACCAGCCGCAATTTCCCAAGCTCGCTCCGGGCCAGGTGGCTATCACGTGGATTGGGCATGCGTCCTTTCTGGTGCAGTTCACCGATTTGAACGTGCTGATTGATCCGAACTTTGCCAACTGGCTGTTCCTGCTGAAGCGCATCAAGCGTTCCGGCCTGCGGCTGGAGCATCTGCCGCCAATTGACCTCGTACTGCTCACGCACGCACATTTCGATCATTTCCACAAACCCACCCTGCGCCGGTTGCCGCATCCCAAAATTGGATTGATGCCGTGGGGCGTGGGCGAACTCGCGCGTGATCTGGGCTTCGCCCGCGTCATTGAACTGGAATGGTGGGAGACCTTCCGCCGCGCCAACTGGCAGGTGACGTTCACGCCCAGCAAACATTGGGGCGCACGCACCCTGCACGACGAGCACCGCGGCTACGGCGGGTTTGTGCTCGAACACCAGGGCCGCAAAATTTATCACGCCGGCGACAGCGCGTACTTCGACGGCTTCCAGGAAATCGGCGCCCGCCTGGCGCCGGAGATTGCGTTGCTGCCCATTGGCGCCTATTTCCCGGAATCGTTTCGCAACGTCCATATGGGCCCGGACGAGGCAGTGAAGGCCTTCAAGGATTTGCGCGCGCGCTGGCTCGTGCCCATGCACTACGGCACCTTCAAACTATCCTTCGAAGACATGGACGAACCACCACGCTGGCTGATGGAGCTGATCCACGAAGAAGGCCTCGCTCAGCATCTGAAAATCATGGAAGAGGGCGTGCCGGAAGTGTTCTGACGCCGGCAGAACGCCGGTCCTGTTTCTTAAAAACGAAGACGCGGTTGGCGCGCAAACGTTTCGGAAATTCATAAAACGGTTCAATCCTCCGGCAGCCCGGATGCATTCCCGCGCAACCATTTGAGGCGGAATATCTAGCCGGAAAATTACAACAGGAACGACTGCTTGACGCATCAAGATTTGGTATGTTAATTATGGACGGCCACAATTAGCGGTATCGTTTTATATGCTTTGTCCGAAATGTCGTTGTCAGGATGACAAGGTCATAGATTCCCGTGCCTCGCGGGAAGGGGCTACCATCCGTCGCCGTAGGGAATGCCTGCAGTGCGGGCATCGCTTTACTACGTACGAAGAAATTGAGCACGAGGGGTTAATGGTGATCAAACGCGACGGCCGGCGGGAGGAATTTTCGCGCGAAAAACTTTTTTCCGGTCTGAAAAAGGCCTGTCAAAAACGCCCCATCAGCCCCAAGGCCATTGAGGATGTGCTGGACAAAATCGTCAACGAAATCACGCACGAGTACGAACACGAAGTCCCCGGCGTGGCCGTCGGGGAAAAAGTGATGGCCGAGTTGCGCGAACTCGATGACGTGGCGTACGTACGCTTTGCCAGCGTGTACCGGCGGTTTCAGGAAGCCACCGATTTTGTGCACGAGATCAAACGGCTGGAGGCGGACAAATGATTTTGCTCGCCTCCGACTGCCTGCTCTTCCAGATGCCCAATGGCGAGACCATCCCGTTCTCCGCCACGGCCATCTCGGTTGAACTGATCGGCGGCAAGGACGGCGTATACGATATCGAGTTTGTGCGCCAGGTGGCCGGGGCCGTGTTTCATTATTTCAAAAACGACCTCGGCCGGTTCATGGTGACACCCGCGGAATTTTCCGATGCCCTGGAACAGGCGCTGCGCAATTTCGGCTGGCACATCGAATCCGCCACCACCCTGCCGGGAGCCGAAGCCAATCCCGAATCCGACCTGCGCCTGCTCGCCGCCGAGGCGGGCCGCACCGAGCTGCTGTTTTTTCCCCGGTTGCGCGATGAATTGCGCAGCCAGCTCCGGCAGTCGCCGCAGGTGCTGCGGTTCCGCGGCCTGCGCGGCTGCGTGAAACAGCTCGCCGGCGCCCGCCGCTGGAGTCCGCGCTGCCGGCACCTGCACGACCGCATCCTGGATTACCTCGACTCGTGCCTGAGTGCCGAAGGCCAAAAAAACCAGTGCCTGCTGCTGGTCAAGTGAAACCCCCACCATCGGGCGCCGCGGCGGTGCCGCGTTTTCTTCCGTTGCTGAAATCGCATCATGATTGATTTGCTTGCCATTCCCGCGCTATTGAGTCTGGCCCTGACCCTCTGGCAATCGCTGGTCGCCCGCCGGTTTCCCCTGCATCAGCGCCAGGAGAACCCCCGGTTCCATCCGGCGCTTACGCTGCTCAAGCCGCTCAAGGGTTGCGACGCCGAAACCGAACGCTGCCTGCGCAGTTGGCTCACCCAGGAATATCCCGGCCCCGTGCAAATTTTGTTTGGCGTGGCCCGCGCCGAGGATCCCGTCTGCGACCTCGTGCGCCGGTTGCTCGCCGAATTTCCCGGATGCGAGGCCCAACTGGTCATTTGCACCGAATCGCTCGGGACCAACGCCAAGGTTTCCACGCTCATCCAGCTGGAACAGCGGGCCCGCCATGATTTCATCGTGGTCAGCGATGCCGATGTGTGCGTGCCGGCGGATTTTCTGAACCAGATCATCCGGGCGCTGGAGGAACCGGCGGTGGGGCTCGTGAACTGTTTCTACCAGCTCGCCAATCCCAACACGCTGGCCCTGCGCTGGGAAGCTGTGGCGATGAACGCGGATTTTTGGAGCCAGGTGCTGCAATCGCGCAGCCTCAGTCCGCTCAAATTTGCACTCGGCGCCGTCATGGCCACGCGCCGGAAAGAGCTGGCGGGCATTGGCGGTTTCACCGCCTTGGTGGATTGTCTCGCCGACGATTATCAACTCGGCCATCGCATCGCCAAAAACGGCGGGCGCATTGAACTTTCGCCGGTGGTGGTGGAGTGCTGGTCGGCACCGTTGAGCTGGAGGCAGGTGTGGCAGCATCAATTGCGCTGGGCGCGCACCATCCGGGTCTGCCAGCCGCTGCCGTATTTTTTCAGCATCCTCAGCAATGCCACCCTGTGGCCGCTGGTCTGGTTGCTGGCGGGCCTGGCCACCGGCCTCACTGGCGCGGCGCTGCAAGACCGGCTGACCGCCGTGCTGTTCTGCCTGCTCGTCCGGGTGGGCACGGCGTTTATCCTGCAATGGCGGCTCACCCGCAAATTGCCCGGCCTCGCCAGCTTGGGCCTGACACTCGTGAAAGATCTTTTGCAGGTGCTGATTTGGTTTCTCGCCTTCGCCGGAAACCATATCGAATGGCGCGGCGAACACTATCGGCTACAAAGCGACGGCACCCTGAAAAAAATCATCCGGTCAGGGGTTTAACCCCAACCGGATGCAAAAAAAAGACGAGGCTAACGGCGACGTCGCCTCGTTGAATTTGAAAGGCCGTGCACCGGGAAGACGTCGCCGCCGACACAAGGCTTCAAGGTCAGATATGTTAGGACAGAACTATAAGGTTGGACTGCCGGGATGGGATTCTATTCAAAAATAAATTTTCCCGGATGTCGGCGAAAGGCGAAATCTGAATCTCACCAATCAAGCTGTAACCGCCCGATGCCAGTCGGCGCAAATTTGAATCCCGAGGAGATTGAAAAAAACGACCTCCCCATGCGCTCGCCGTAGTCAGAATCATTACCCCTGACCCGCAGGGTCAGAACATGAATAGCCGCAAGTGCAACTTGCGGTTGAAGCATGGAAAATAATCCCGACCCCGGCGGGGCCGTACCCGGAACCCATGTTGGTTTTCGGACCCAACGACGGTGCGACCCCTCACAGGGTCGGGGAATTTTTTGGATCCCACCGTGGGTTTGCACCCACGGCTATCCATGTTGCTGCCCTCCGGGCAGCCGATGAAAAAAATGTCAGTTCAGTCGTCCAGCGCCGCCGCCATTGCTGGAGCATCGCGCCCTCAGCCGGCGACTTGGGATTCCCCTGCGTGGCTACTCGATTGGGGAAGCCCCAAACCGGGCGGGCCGAATTGTTAACGGCTCCGCACCCTTTGCATCTCCCTTGGAGATGTCACCACTTCCGGCTTACGGCTGAATCCGGTCAAACATTCCGCCGTGCAGGAAGTCGCGGACTTCCTGACGGTGCAGGAAATCCAGGGGAAACCCGAGTTCGGTGTGGCTCACGGCGTCCAGGTGGGCGACCTGTTCCGCGCTCAACTGCCAGTCCAAGCAATGCAGGTTGTCCTCGAACTGCGCGAACTTGCGGGCGCCGAGGATGGGGATGACGCCGCGTTTGGCGCGCAGCCAGTTGAGCGCCACCTGGGCGGGCGAGTGTCCGGCCTCCTGCGCCACCGTCACCACGGCACGGGCGATGGCCAGGTTGCGCTCCGAAAGTTTTTCAAACGAAGGCGCCTGTTCCAGCCGTTTCTCTCCGGGGGTACCGCCGGCGTATTTGCCGCTCAACAGCCCGCTCGCCAGCGGCGACCACGCCGCAACGCCGAGCCCCAGCGCTGCGGCCATGGGCAGGAGTTCGCGTTCCGGAGTCCGTTCGATGAGGTTGTATTCAATTTGCAATCCCACGAAGGGCGTCCAGCCACGCCATTCGGCGAGCGTGTTGGCCCGGGCAATCCACCACGCGGGCGCATCCGAGATGCCCACGTAGAGCACCTTGCCCGCGCGCACCAAGTCATCCAGGCCGCGCATCACTTCCTCCGCGGGCGTGAGTTCATCCCACGCGTGAACCCAGTAAAGGTCGAGGTAATCCGTGCCCAGGCGCTTCAGGCTGCCGTGCAGCGCCTCGACCATGTGCTTGCGGTGGTTGCCGCCGGCATTGGGGTCGCCGGGCCGGCTGTTGAAACTGTATTTGGTAGTCAGCACAAACCGCGCGCGCTCGGCGGCCACCAATTCGCCGGTCAGCTTCTCGCTCGTCCCATTCGTGTAAAGGTCGGCGGTGTCAATGAAGTTGCCGCCGGCGGCGGCGAACACATCGAACATTTTGCGACACTCGAT
>DATJIU010000044.1:0-12967 GCA_035492855.1 Dongiaceae bacterium
TGCCCACGCCGGGTTCGCCGATGAGCACGGGGTTGTTTTTGGTGCGCCGGGTGAGCACCTGCATGACGCGGCGGATTTCCTCGTCGCGCCCGATGACCGGGTCAATTTTGCCCTGGCGGGCGAGGGCGGTGAGGTCGCGCCCGTATTTTTCGAGCGCCTGAAACTTGGCTTCGGGCGCCTGGTCGGTCACGCGCTGGTTGCCGCGCAAACCGGCGAGGGCCTTGAGCACGCTGTCGCGCTTAATGCCGTGGGTTTGGAGAATCTTCTGGAGCGCTGTGCCGCCGTCATGGATGAGCCCGAGCAGCAGGTGCTCGGTGCTCACGTAATCGTCCTTGAGCTTGCCGGCCTCGGACTGCGCGGTTTCCAGGGCCTTCTGCAAATCCCGGCCGGCGTAAGGATCGCCGCCGCCTTGGACCTTGTGCCGGCGACCGATTTCAGCGGTCAAATCGGACTTCAAGCGGGGCAGGGCGACCCCGATTTTCTCCAGCAGTTCGGGGATGAGGCTCTCGCTCTGGTCCAGCAGGGCCAGCAGCAAATGTTCACAATCAATTTCCTGGTGGGAGTGTTCCTTGGCCAACTGTTGGGCAGCGGCCAGGGCCTCCTGCGATTTAAGAGTCAACTTGTCCAGTTGCATAATATACCAATGCAACCGCCGGGACGGGACGTCAAGTTTTCCGATGTCCGGCTAGAGCCAGCCGGCCATGGCATCGTAGCGGAAAGTCATCTCGTTGGTATTATAACCGTTGTACCATCGGGAATGGCCGTCCACGAACAGGAGGTTCTGGCCTTTTTCATGCGCCTGCCATTCTTCCCAAGGGTCACCATTGAGGAAGCCGCCCACACAGTTCTGGGTGTAGTCATCCTTGTCGGCGTCGTCCGGGGTGAAATCCAGGGTGTCGCCGGACAGCACAAAAGCGGAGGGATAATGGACGCCGCTGCTGTTGACCGCGGCGAAGTGGCGGCTGCCGGGATCCGGGGAGGTGGCCACATAGGCGGCGCGGACTCCGTTGAAATAATTAAAGGCGGACCGTTTGTCGGCCGGCAACAACTGGTTGGAGGGGCAGCGGTAAACGTTGGTATTCTGGACGTAAGGAAAGGCCTGCTGCATCCAGCTGTAATTCTGGGTGCCGGGGTCAATTTGATTCCAGGCAATGGCGCCGCCGGAAACCGGAAACCGGCCGCGGTTGTCATCGGCATACATCATCAGCCCCAAGCCGATCTGGTGGAGGTTGGCGTTGCATTTGATGGTCCAGGCCCGGGACTTGGCCTTGGACAACGCGGGCAACAGCAGGCCCGCCAGAATGGCGATGATGGCGATCACCACCAGCAGTTCAATCAAGGTGAAAGCTTTCCGCATCCTCATGTAGCATTCAGACGTCATGGCCCGGAAAATGTTTCAAAATATTTTTATCGGGGGAGCGGCTTCCGGTGGCCGGTTGCGGCCGGGCGGCGGAGCGGCTGGCCTCATCCCGGGTTCGGCGCCAATTTGCTATTCAATTGAGACGCCTTTTGTTAACCTCCTACCCCTGAAAATGAGCAAGTCAAACAGTCCCATTCTCCCCGGGGTTCCCGGCATTCCCGCCGCCGCCCCGGCGCCTTCCGATTTCATCCGCGACATCGTGGCTGCCCACGTGGCCGAGGAAAAATACCCGCGTATCCAGACCCGATTTCCGCCCGAGCCCAATGGCTACCTGCACATTGGCCACGCCAAGAGCATTTGCCTGAACTTCGGCATCGCCCGCGAGTTCGGCGGCATCTGCAATCTCCGGATGGACGACACCAATCCGACCAAGGAGGATATCGAATACGTGGAATCCATCCAGGCCGACGTGAACTGGCTGATCAGCGGCTGGGCGGAGGACCGGCTGGGGCTCAAGCCCGCCGGCAAGACCCCCGAGACCGCGACGGTAAACGGGCGGGAGGACTTTTACCTGGCCCCCATTTTCGGCACCTTCACCAGCGAACGGCGGCATTCTGCCGTGAAGTTGGAGCCGTTTTACGCCTCGGATTACTTCGACCAGATTTATGAATATGCCGTGATGCTCGTGAAGCAGGGCAAGGCGTTTGTGTGCGACATGACGCCCGACCAGACCGACGAATACCGCCGGCTGGGCAAGCCGTCGCCGTTCCGCGACCGTAGCGTGGCCGAAAACCTGGACCTGTTTACCCGCATGAAGAACGGGGAGTTTCCCGACGGCGCCAAGGTGCTGCGCGCGAAGATCGTGGTAGACTCGCCCAACATCTGGCTGCGCGACCCGCTGCTCTACCGCATCAAGCACACCGACCACCATCACACCGGAGGCAAATGGTGCATCTACCCGATGTATGACTTTGCCCACTGCCTGAGCGATTACATCGAAGGCATCACGCACAGCATTTGCACGCTGGAATTTGAGGTGCACCGGGCGTTGTACGACTGGATTTTGGAAAACCTGAACCTGGCCCGGCCGTTGCCGCACCAGTATGAATTTGCCCGGCTCAGCCTCGGGTACACGGTGATGAGCAAGCGCAAGCTCATGCAACTCGTGCAGGAAAAACTGGTCACCGGCTGGGATGATCCGCGCATGCCGACCATTTCCGGCATCCGGCGCCGGGGCGTCACGCCCGAGGCGTTGCGGAATTTTGCCTACAACATTGGCATCACCAAGTATAACGGCACCACCGACGTGGCCGTGCTGGAATATGCCATTCGCGAGGATCTGAACAAGCGCGCCCAGCGGCGGCTGGCGGTGCTGCGCCCGCTGAAGGTGGTCATTACCAATTTTCCCGAGGGCCAGGTGGAGCAACTGAACGCCGTCAACAACCCGGAGCAGCCGGCAACGGGCACCCGCCCGGTGCCGTTCACCCGCGAACTGTATATCGAGCAGGAGGACTTCGCCGAAGTGCCGCCGCCCAAGTATTTCCGCCTGAAACCGGGCGGGGAGGTGCGGTTGAAATACGCCTACATCATCAAGTGCGAGGAAGTAATCAAAGACGCTGCCGGCAAGGTGGTGGAACTTCGTTGCACCGCCGATCTGGATAGCAAAACCGGCGGGGCTACCGCAGGCCGCAAGGTCAAGGGCACCATCCACTGGGTCAGCGCCGCGCATGCCGTGGAGGCCGAGGTGCGCCTTTACGACCGGCTCTTCACCGTGCCCGAACCGGATGCGGACGGTGATTTCAAACAGCACTTGAACCCGAACTCGCTGGAGGTGCTGACCGCCAAATGCGAGCCGGACTTGGGCACGGCCCAGGCGGAACTGCGCTATCAATTCGAGCGGCTCGGCTACTTTGCCCTGGACCTGGATTCGCAGCCCGGCAAGTTGGTATTCAACCGCACCATCACGCTCAAGGATACCTGGGCGAAAGAGGTGCGGAAGGGGTGACCGCCGCCAGGTTAGACGTAAGACTGAGTCGGGTGAACCCATGAACCCCAATCCCGAAAGTCTCCAACTGACCCGCCGCCAGAGGCGACTACGGCTAATTGGCGGTATCATTCTGCTGGTGGGCCTGCTGGGAGCGGGCGGGGTATTTTGGTGGGGTGAGCGCGCCTTGGACTTGTCGGCTGACCCGGCCACGGTCGGTTATGCCCGGGCGCAGCAACGCCAGATGGGCTTGCTCTTCGGCGGCAAATGGGGCGGGCTCTCGGATGACCTGACGGCGGCCTTGAAACGTCCCGGCACGCAGGCGGTGATTATTTTGGCAGTGACCGGTTTGGCCGCATGGGCCTGTTTTCACAGCGCCAAGCCGCTGGAATCGGACGAGCCGCCGGCCTCGTAAGCCCATCCGACAGCGTACGGATAACCATCCGGCCTGAAACTGCTGGCGCTCTGAACTTTCACGGTTCGCTGGTATCCTTGCTTCTTGAATTTGCACTTATTTAACTACTGTGCCACTATTAGTCTAATTTCAACGAAGGAACTTTTATGGCCAAGTGCGGGTACTGTGGTTCGACCATTGTCATCGGCGGCGTCCGTGCCGGAGAACAACGCTACTGCAACAACACCTGTTGCCAGCATGCGTACATTTTACGGGTCGCCCAAAACATACCACCAGCGGCAGTGGACCGGCAGGTGGAAGAAGTTTGGCGGGGAAATTGTCCCCGTTGCGGTCAGTTAGGACCGGTAGATGTGCACAAGGTCCACAAAGTCTGGTCGGCCTTGGTTTTGACCCGCTGGACTACCGAGTCACAGGTCAGTTGCCGGTCCTGTGCCACCAAAAGTCAACTGGGCGGCATGGCTTTCTCGCTGCTTTGCGGCTGGTGGGGCTTTCCTTGGGGGCTCGTTCTCACGCCGGTACAGATTACCCGCAATGCCATTGCCATGACGACCGGGCGGGATGCCGCCCAGCCTTCGAGTTTGCTCCGGAAACTGGTGCTGGTTAATTTGGGGGCGCAACTGGCGGCCCGGCAGAACGGCACGACGGCCCAACCCCCGCCGTTGCCGCCGGCGATGAAATAAGTCGAGCCGCATCCGGCAGGGGTGGGATTACAAATACTTCGCGAGCAGGGGCGCCAGTTCGCGTTTGGTCTTGGCGGGCCAGAGTTTCTTGTCGGTCATGATGGCGTTTTGCAGCGCGGAATGACACGACCAGTTTGGGGCCTGCGGAATTGTTGGGATGACGCGCGCGACGATGGCTTTGGCCATTGCGGCATTCTTCATCAGGTTGGCAATCACCATCTCCACCGTGACGTGGGCTTCGTCGGTCTTCCAGCAATCGTAGTCCGTGATCATGGCCATGGTGGCGTAAGCGATTTCCGCTTCGCGGGCGCACTTGGCCTCGCCGAGATTGGTCATGCCGATGACATCATAACCGAGATTGTGATGGGTGAGGGATTCGGCGCGGGTGCTGAACGCCGGGCCTTCCATGTTCACATAGGTGCCGCCATTGTGGACGCGCGCCTTGCAGGCCCGCGCCGCCTGGAACACCAGTTGCCGGAGTTCGGCGCAGACCGGGTCGGCAAAGGCAATGTGCGCCACGATGCCGCGCCCGAAAAAGGTGTGCTCAAAATCCCGTTTGGTGCGGTCGAGGAACTGGTCGGGCAGGACGATATCGCACGGCCGGTATTTTTTCTGGAGCGAGCCCACGGCGCTGACGCTGAGGATCCAGGCCACGCCAAGCTTTTTCATGGCCCAGATGTTGGCGCGATGGTTCAGTTCGCTGGGCAGGATGCGATGGCCACGGGCATGCCGGGGAAGAAAGACGACTTCCCGCCCGGTCAGTTGTCCGGTGAGAAACTCATCCGAAGGTGAGCCAAACGGAGTTTTGACTTTCACCCACTTCTGCCGGGTAAACCCCTCGATGGAATAGAGCCCGCTGCCGCCAATGATGCCGATGCGATGTTCTGACATGGCGGGGGTTATAGCAGCCGGCGGCCCGAATGTCCCGCAGATTTGCCCAGCACTGGTTACAGTTCGGCGGCGGCGTGCGGGCCTGGCTCGCGCCAGGGAACGGAAACGGTGATGGTCGTGCCCTGGCCGGGCGTGGACTTGATGTCGTAGCTGCCGCCCAGGGAAATGGCGCGTTCGCGCATGTTGGTGAGCCCGCTGCCGCGGCGCTTGCTGGCGGTGCTGCGCACTTCGGACGGTTGGAATCCCTGACCATCATCCCGGATGGTCAGCTTGACATTCCGATTGCCCCAGGCGAACTCCAACTGGATGTTTTTGGCGCCGGCGTGCTTTTCGATGTTGTTGAGCGCCTCCTGCACGATGCGGAACAGGTTTTGTTCCAGCTCGGGTACAAACCGCCGGGGCTGGCGGGGAATGGTGCATTGCACCGGTATGCCGGTCCGCGTCTGGAATTCCTCACTGAAGTGGTGGCAGGCTTCGATAAAGCCCAACTCATCGAGGTCGCCGGGCCGCAGGTTGTAGGAAATGCGGCGGTTTTCCTCCAGCGCCGCCGTAAGCTGATCGTAGCAGCGCGCCAAGATTTCCCGGGTAGAGGGGCTGAGCCCGGCCGCGTTGTCCTGCACCTTGCGCAACCGCAGTTTGGCCGAGGCGATGATCTGGTTGACGCCGTCATGGAGTTCCCGGGCCACACGATGGCGCTCCAGTTCCTGGGCCTCGATGACCCGGCGCGAGAGATGCCGCAGTTCCTCCTCGGCCTGTTTGCGCTCAGTGATGTCGCGGGCCACGATGACAAACCCCTGTGGCTGGTGATCGGTGGCGGTCAGGATGGCGGCGCTGAGTTCGATGGGGAAGGGGATGCCATCCCGACGGACCATCAGGTATTCCGGACTGAGGGTGCTGCCGGATTGCCGGGTGGCTTCCAGGTCGGTACGGAGGCGCTGGTGTTCGTCCGGTTCGATCAGGTCAAAGAGGGTCTTCTGCAACAGGTCATCCGCAGCGGCGTAATCCAGCAGAGCCAGGGCCTGGGGGTTGGCGGCGGTGAGCTGGCCGGCTTGGTCGGTCAGCAACACGGCGTCGGGGAGGATTTCGATGAGCCGGCGGTAGTGTTGCTCGCTTGACCGCAGGGCCACGGTGGTGTCGTGCAGCCGGAGCACGGTGCGAATCCGGGCCAAGAACTCGGCCCACACCACCGGTTTGGCGATATATTCGTCTGCCCCCACTTCCAGACCGCCCACCTTGTGCGCGGCACTGGTGGCCTCTCCAGAAAGGAGGAGCACGAACACATCGGTCAGCGCCGGGTTGGTCTTGATCTGCCGGCAGACTTCGATACCGCTGATGTCGGGCAGGACCACATCGAGAATGACCAGGTCCGGTTGCTTCTCCGCCACCAGTTGGAGACCCTGCTTGCCCGTGGCGGCCTGACTGATTTCATAACCCTGCAACCGGAGCATCTCGGAGAAGATTTCCAGAATTTGGGGATTGTCATCCACCAGGAGAATATGGGGCTTCCGCTTCATGTTGGCGTTCCCAAGCACATAACAATCAGTGACAAAAGGCAAGGGCATTCCCGGGCACTTCTGGCCCACCGGGCAAAAAAAAAGAGGCCGGCTCCAGGCCGGCCTCAAACTACCGTTATGAATTTTAAATTAGGCGACGTTCTTTTTCCGCAGCGAACGCAGGGTGCTGAGGCCGAAGGGCAGCAGCAGCAGCGCGCCGGCAACCACGGTGGTCGGTTCGGGCACGGCCACGGTGCGCGGATCCCAGGCTTCATACCAGGAGAGGCCATGAGTGGAGGTAAATTCCAAAACCGCTCCCTTGGATTCATCGCCCACGTAAAATCCCCGGTAATCACCATTGCCGAAGTGGAGCAACAGGTAGTTGAAGTCACCCAGATAGGTGAAGTCGAAGGTTTTTACATTGCTGCCAAAGGTCTGGTAGGAACTGTAAGGGGCAGCAGGAGCAGAGTCGCCGCTGTTAAGCCGGAACAGGGCGGTTTGCGTGAGCGTGCTGCCGGTGTGGTCCAAGGTGGGCAGATCCGGATCATTCGCTGTATTGTAGCCGGTGATCATGTTGTCCAACCATCCGGGAATGGCATTGCCGCTGTTGGACGGCGCGGACGCGTAGGAAGTGATGTCAATGATAGCCATGGCCCGGGTGGCACACAGGCTGGTCATGGCGGCGGCCAAAGCCAGGGGTAAAAGGGTTTTCGTTTTCATATGAGGTCTTGCTGCTTGGTTTTTTCTCAGATTAACGGGCGAATTATGACACGCTTACCAAATCAAATCTGTACCATAAGCGGACTTGCGTATTCATAAATCGGACAGTCAAATTGTTTGTTATCAGGCGATATTCTTTTTCCGCAACGAGCGCAGGGTGCTCATCCCGAAAGGCAGGAGCAGCAGCGCACCGGCGACCACCGTGGTCGGTTCGGGCACCGGGCAGATATTGTAGAGCAGTTCCTGGGCGTAGCAGTCTACCGAACCGGTGCGGGAGGTCAGGGGCACCAGCAGCGTACCGGAGTAGGTCTGGGTGCGCGGATTGATGACCAGATACTGGTTGATCCACGCCGTGGCCTGGTTAATCGCGGCCGAGTTGCCTTGATAATCCCGGAATTCGCCATTGCTCAGGTTGAAACCCTTGGTGATGTCGCCGGTATCATAGAGGCATTCCCAGACGGCCAATTGCAGGGCCGACTTCTGGGTAGAGGTGCCGGTGGACATCAGGCCCGGGTTGTTCTTCTGCACCATGTAGAAAATGTGCGCGGCGTTCTGGATGGCATTGGCGGCGTCGGAATTATTGTAACCCCACTTCGGGTCGTTGCCGGTCTGGCCGGTGAAACTTTCGGCCTTGTACCACTTGTCCTGGCCCAACGTGCCCAGCACGTCGGTGCACACGCTATAGAACGTGGTGCCAAGGGCGTTCTTGGAAAGGCTGCCAGCGGTTACCGTCAGACCGATGGAGCCGGACCAATGGCCGCCTGCGGTGGATTCGTACGAACCATTGTGGTTGGCATCGATTTGGAAATAGCCGCCGTTGATGCCGCCGTTGGTGGAGTAGTGAAGTTTCACATCACCGATGATCGCGTGTGCCTGGTTGGCACCCAATCCCAAACCCACGGCGATGGTGGAAACCTGTAAAATTCTTGTTATGTTCATGCTGTTAGCCTTTCTGCCTGCCTGCTGCTTATGTATGCACTCCTTGCGGAATTGCATGTTGGCATTAAAGCTTACTGAGCCATAGAATATCTATCCTGTTTTGGGACATCACATCTCACATTTGGGCATTTTAAGGTTTTTTTGCCCAGAAATTAGACAGCGCGTGCTCGTGAAGGCGTGGGGACGAACTAAAGCGCAAGTGCCTTAAATAAGGCAATATGCAAAAATTAAAACTGTCCTATTTAGGCGAAAGTCCGCAAGGAAGCGAGGTTGGACCGATTATGGCCATTTTATGGCCCATTAATATATTTTGCGCAAATTGGACGGCAAAATGTTCAGTTCGGAGCGGTATTTGGCCACCGTACGGCGGGCGATGACAATGCCCTTGTCAGCCAGCATTTTCACCACTTCCTGATCGGACAAGGGCCGGCTGCCTTCCTCTTTTTTGAAGATTTCGGCAATCATGTCTTTCACGCTGGTGTTGGACATGCCCGCACCGTCGGTGGTTTGAATGCCGGCGGTGAAGAAATACTTCATCTCGAAGATGCCCTGCGGCGTCTGCATGTATTTGCCGGAAACGGCGCGACTCACCGTAGTTTCATGCACTCCCACCACTTCGGCCACCTGGACCATGGTCATGGGCTTGAGGCAGGCCACGCCCTTTTCCATGAAATCGCGCTGCCGGCTCACAATTTCCCGGCCAATGTTCAAAATGGTCTGCTGGCGCTGGTCCAGGCTCTTGATCAGAAATTTGCCCGCGCGGATTTTTTCGCGGATGTAATTGCGGGCCTCAATGAACGCCCGCTTTTCCCGCACCTGCACAATCGCATGATTGATGGCCTGCAACTGTTCCTGGTTGAGTTCCGGATGTTCAGCGAGCTTCTTCAGTTCGGCCACGGCGTGGTCCTCATCGCGGCTTTTGATGGCGGCCACGGCCAGGTCCAATGCGCCCTTGATGCCGTTCTCGGAGTTGGCAAAGGAGCTTTCCAACCGGCTGGTATCTACCGCGCTGCGCGCCATCAGGTCCTTGTACGTATTGCTGATGCGCAGGTGCGGGATTTGTTCGTTGTTGGTGGTGACCGTGAAGTCGTCTCCGACCTTTTGCACGAACACCTCCGGCAGAATGTACTGCTGGTTATCCGTGAGAAACGAGCGGCCGGGACGCGGCTCCAGGCGGCTGATGCGTGCCAGGGATTCCTGCACCGCAGCGACGCTCAGGTCCAGCCCGCGGGCAATTTCCGGGATGCGGCGTTTGCCCAGGGCCTCCATGTATTCGCTGACAATCCGGTACTCCACCGACTGCCGCTGCCCGGCTCGCTCCAGTTGCTGTAGCAGGCATTCCTGCAAATCACGCGCGCCCACGCCGGGCGGGTCGAACGTCTGGATGATGGCCAGCACATCCTTGATGTCCTCCGGCGGCACCGAGAGGGTCATGGCGAGTTCCTCAATGGATGCTTTTAAATATCCGTGGTCGTCAATATTGCCAATAATGGTTTCGGCAATGGGAAATTCGTCTTCCGAAATGTCTGAAGTCCGCATCTGCTCCAGCAAGGATTCCTGCAGCGAGGTGCTCGCGGTCAGGGAATCGAACATGAATTGCCGGCGTTCCTCTTCCTCGGCCGACTGGCGCAGGGGAATGTTGGTCTGGGAAAAGTGTTCGCGCCATTCCTGGTCCAGTTGCGCGAGTTTTTCAAATTCAGCCTGAAAATCGTCCACCGGCGCGGTTTCGGACTTTTCAGTGGCTGGGTCAAAGGTGACATCTGCCGGTGGTTCGGCGGGATCCAGGCTATCTGCCGGTTTTTCGCCGTCCTCGGACTTGCTCTGTTGCTCCATTTCCCCGATGGAAACTTCCTCCAAAACCGGGTTCTGCTGCAACTCCGCTTCCACCATGGCTTTGAGTTCCAAGGTTGGCGCCTGTAGCAATGCCAGCGACTGCTGCAATTGCGGTGCCAGCACTTGGGATAAGGCCAGACGTTGACTGAGTTGTAGGCCCGGAGGCATGGCGCGATTTTAGCTTCACCCAGGCAGCTTACAAGCCAGAACTTGTCATCCGGCGCGCCGTTAGGGCCTAACTTCAAGCCGGAATAGGGATGGTCCGTGCTGGTCCGGGGCGGGAAGCTGCCAGGTCATGTTGGTGTGGTCCGCCACAATCCAGTCGGTGTAAGGCTGCCAGGAAATCACGTTCGTGCTGCTCAAGATCCGGTAGCCGTGACCCAGGGCGGCCATCCAGTCCAGCTCCCATTGATTGCCGTTCTGCGGCGTTGCGGCCACTTCAAACACCGACGCCGCATTCTTTGGGTCTGTTCCGGCTATGAACTCACTGTAATCGCTCATGCCATCGCGGTCGGTGTCGGTGGATTGGGTCCGGTTGGTTGTCACATTGCCAAAGGTTTGCATTTCCCAGGCATCCGGGATGCCGTTGCTGTTGGCATCGGCAAATGTATAGTTGCCGGCGAATGTCACCGTGACGCCGACCGCGAGGTTGTTCGTCTGAGCCGATGGCGTCTGATAGTAGGGCACGGCCGCATAGGTAATGACATATTGCCCGGGCGGCGCATTGGAAATCACCGTACTGGCGCCCGCTCCGAAATAATTGGTCGGGCCGCTCAACGTGCACTGGCTCTGCCACAGGTTGTTGGTGATTACGAGCGTCCCCGTGGTGCGATTGGAAGCGGTGACGCTGATGTCATCCACCAGCCAGCCCGCCGGCGGGGTGCTGCCGCCAAAGGTGAATTCCGAATAATGCCACACCAACATGATCGTTTTCCCGATGTAGGGCTTGAGGTTCAGGCTTTCCTCGGTCCAGCCCGCAGTGGCGTCGTTGGTATAGGTATTGAGAGTGACCGCCTGTTCCACGGTGAAATTGGTGGCCACCATCACTTCGCCCAGTTCGATGAGGTCCGGCGAAGTGAAATCATAACTATGCCAGAACGTCAGGGTGGCGTCGCTCGCCTGCGCCAGATCAATTGGCGGGCTGAACAGGTAGCTGTCGGTATAATCAATGGCCTGGGCCTTGAGGTTGCTGCCCCAGGCGTTGGGTGGTGAATGGGCGGCGGTTTCGCGGCCGTTTTGCGGTACCCCCAACTGCCAACTCACCTGGTTGCCATCCCCGCCCACTACCGTCCAGTTGGCGGCGCCGGTGTCGAGAGTGTCGTTCCACGGCGGCACCTGGGAGAGCAGGGTGTGGAAGGTGTAGAAATTGTCCGCGTTATTCGCCACCGTCGTATTGCCCGCGTTGTCGCGGCTGACTACCTGGTAATAATAATTGCGATTCGGCACCAGGCCGGCGAGGGTGACGCTGTGATTGGTGCTGATGGTGGCCGTGTAGGCGGTGCGGCCCAGCAATTGGGATTCGCCGAATTGCACCAGCGCATCTGCCGGTTTGGAGGTGGTCCAGGTGATGATGGCGTCGAAATACTTCGGCGCGGCGGTCACATTGCCAATCACCGCCGGTTGCAAATCCACCACGGCGGTGGCCGATACGTTGCTGCCGGCCGAGGCGTCGAAATACCGGGCGGTGATGACATCGCCATCCGCCACCAGCAATCGGTTGGTGCCAGGGGCATTGGTGGTGATCGTAATGTAACCCCGGAACAAACCGCGATGCGTGGTCTCATTCACAATCACAGTCAACGGGTTGGTGCTGGAAGTCGAGGTAAACTGGCATTGGGTCTGGCCGGTGCCGGTCAGGTCGGTGTCGCCAACCTCCACATTCACCAAATCAGGTGCGGTGTAGGCCGGCGAATCCAGCGAAATTTCGCCCCGGCCATTCACGCCTGGCACTAGGAAGTTCAGGATGTTCCGTAGCAGGCTGGCCTCGTTGTTAGGCGGGCTGCCATTGGCCAGCAGGGTATCAATGGGGAACGACAGGAACACCACTCGGCCTGCAGTGTCCAGTCCCGGTCGGGGGTAGGCCATGCCGCACACGCGTCCCGAGGTGGATTCAAATACCACGGCCGTCGCGTTGGTGGACGGGGTGAACGTGTCCGAAAAGTCCGGGCCATAGGACGAATCGCCCAGATCAAAGTAGGGATAATTGGTGTAGTCCAGCGGAGTGTCCAAACCGTCCGAAATGGCACTGCTGGCCCGGCCGGTGATGGCTGGCACGCCAAAATCCTCATCGCAATTGCCACACGGCAGGCCGAAGGGGTCCGAGTTGACGATGAATTGCTGCACCTGCAACACGGATTTGCGGAACGGCACGTCGCCCAGCCGGCTGAGGATTTCCATGGACGACAGCAGGAACGAGCCACCGCCGTTGATATAGTTTTCGATCATGGCCTGTTGGGAGGCGTTAAGGGTGTTGTTCGTGCCAGTATAATTGATGGCATCATCCGTCACCCGCCAGATGACCGCCTGAAACGGCTTCAAATCCGCCAGTTCCGGGCTGCCGCCCCGGTCGGTTACCTTCCAGAACGCAAAACTGAATCCGCTCGCCGCCAGCGCGTTGGTATAGGCCCCATCGGGAATTAACTGCGAACCGTC
>DATJIU010000045.1:0-40871 GCA_035492855.1 Dongiaceae bacterium
GACGGCACTTTGCCGGTGGCCCGCCCCGGCGCTGGCTGTGAAACATGCATGAATCAGGGGATGACGCAAAAAATCCTACTGCAAACGCCCCGCCGCCGCAATCTCTCCCGGCGCGGGCTGTCAATGGTTTTCCTCATCACAAAACAAACCTCTTTAATTAAGCTAATGGCAATATCTAGTCAAACAAATTAGGTTATTTTAACAGGAGTTTGGGGTTTTTTGCTGGACTGCCCCGGCAGTTCCCTTGAGATTTCCCTCCCGGCTCCGCCAGAGATTTAAGGCTGAAAAAGGCACCGGGATATGTTAGGGTGTTCGTTGTTGGCAGGCGAACCGGCACGGAACGGGGTTTCCTGAAGGGCTGAAGCCCAGGAGTTTCAGCGCCCGCGACGCGGCGGCCAGCCAGTGATTGATGCGCTATGGGCTTGTTTAAGAAAGATCCGGAAACTCAGCGTTATTACCTCTATCCCGGACAGGGAGGGCGGGCCGTGCGCCGCAAACAGGTGATGATGTTGTGGTGGTCCATTTCGGCCGGAATCGTGATTTCCATTGGCCTGGCGTTTCTCATCTACTGGCTGAACAACAACCGGCACTGAGCGCCGGCGGCATCATGGCTTCATTTCAGGCGCCGCCGGTTTCCGGGGCAACCGCCCGATCCAGGTATCCGAGGCGGCATAATACCATTCCAGACCTTTGATGCCGGGCGCCGGGCCTTGCAACAAAATCATGCGGTCTTCCGGGCGCATCTTCTTTACCCAGGGTTCAAACGCCTTGGAAGCCGACCAGTTCCACTGGATTTTGCGGAGAATTTCAAAATCTTCCCGCGGCATGATGCCCGGTTCAAAGCCGAGCATGTACTTCCAGTCCGCATGGGGGTTGGCATAAAACATCCGGAAAAACACCAGCATGTCTGAGTTGTAAATAATGCCGCCCTTGTCCGGCAGCCAGCCGGCAATTCCCGGCGTTTCCGGGGTGACATATTCAATGGTCAGATCATTCGTCCATCGCCCCCCAATATCACGCGTGGTGCCAATGAACACTCCCGCCGCCGCGAAACACGCCAGCATGCCCGTGGCGGTGGAACGAAAATCCCACCGGGATTCCAGCGCCTGTTCCAATTCCAACGCCAGCCATAACACCGCAGCCGGGAAACCCCAGTCCAGCCAGAACCGCGCCACCTTCAGGCCCAGCAACCAGCCCAGGGCGGCCGCTATAAAAAATGGATGCAGCACCACGGTATTTTTCCATTCCCCCCGCACCACCCGCCAGAGCAGCGCCAGTCCGATCACCACCACAAAGAACAGGTCGCCACCGCCGGGTTGCAATTCCAGCACCAGCATGCGCGCCAACGGTTGGCCGCCGAAGACATCAAACAAATGCGCCGTCGTCTCGTGGATATATCCCACCGGGCGTCCGGTCAGACATGCTCCCAATGCCACCCCCATCAGCCAGCAACCGGTGAATTGAAAGGCCTTCCGCCATTGCCCCGCCAGAGCAAACACCGCCACCAAAAAGCCAAACAAATACCAGCTGCCATGCACCCATACGGAGATTCCCATCAATCCCACGCTCAACAGCATTTGCCAGATCGGCAGCTTGTCGCGGGCGGCCCATAGCCGCAGCAGCACCACGTAAACGATCATAACCACCACAAATGGCCGGCCAAACAAGGGGCGGATAAAAGTGGCGCTCGCCGTCAGGCTGGCGGCAAACAAAACAGTCAACAACGCCTCCGGCCGCTTCCGCCCCCACAACATTACCAGCCAGAACAGGACAAATGGGGCCACCATCGAAAACAGCAGCAGGTGATCCTTGCCCAGGCCAAACCACTGGTGCACCGCCCCCAAGGTGGCATGCCACCCCGGATGTTCATCCTCGCCAAATCCCGGGCGCACCAGCATCACTTGCGGCCAGGTCTTGCCGGAGATCACCTTCGCCACATGCCGCAGGGCGTCATCCGCCGGCATATACCCGAGGCTCATGATTTTCAGCGGGATCACCAAACCCAGCAGCACCGCCCCCACCCAGATGGCCAGGGGAATGTAACGCTGCCAAAATTGTTCCTGCTTCGGCTCCGGAAGGGAGGTGGTTGCATCCATATTTTTGAGAAAACTCGCGCCTTTGGTAGGGCAAGCTGCCGCGCTTGGCAAGCCCGCAAACCCGCCGCGCGACTTTGCCATTGCAAATTTGGCCTCCTTGCCTACTCTGGTACCGCCGTAATGAACTCGAAGCCGACAACTACCATTTAGCGTTTCCGGAACCAACTTCCGGAAACGCCGACGCCTCTGACCCCAAGTCCGGGGCGTTTTTGTTTACCCAGCCAACCCAACCATTACACTCTGACCCCATGCGCTATCTGATGAAACAAAAGCTGTTTTGTTTCGGTGACGACTTCGCCATTAAGAACGAAGCCGGGGCGGATGTTTTTTTCGTGGATGGCCGGGCGTTCAGTATTGGCAATAAACTTTCGTTTCAGGACATGAACGGCAATGAACTCGCCTTCATCCGGCAGAAGCTCCTATCTTGGGGTCCCACTTACGAAATCACCCGCAATGGGGAACTGCTCGCCGTGGTGAAAAAACATCTTTTCACCCTGTTCCGCTGCAAATTTACGGTGGACGTGCCCGGTCCTGACGATCTGGAGGCGCAAGGAAGCTTTCTGGACATGGAGTACGCCTTTACGCGCGGGGAACGGCAGGTCGCCGAAGTATCCAAGCGCTGGTTCTCCTTTTCCGACACTTATGGGGTGGACATCGCCCCGGGCGAAGATGACATCCTCATCCTTGCCAGCACCGTGGTCATTGACATGGTCTGCCACGCCGACAACAAAAATCGTTAAAATTTTATGGCCGAAGCAAATCAACCCCAGCCCAATCAACCGCCCGTGCCACCCAATCCGGAGCGCAAGACGCTCGACGACCGCGCCAAGATGACCGAACTCGAGCGCATCCGGCACTCCTGCGCCCATGTCATGGCCACTGCCATTCTGCGTCTGTGGCCCGACGCCCAGTTTGCGTACGGCCCGCCCGTGGAGAACGGCTTCTACTACGACCTCGAATGCTCCCACCGCATTTCGCCCGAGGACTTCGAAAAAATCGAAGCCGAGATGAAAAAGGAGATCAAGGCCAACAACGTCCTCGAGAAAATCGTGGTGACGCGGGAGCAGGCCATCGCCGATGCCCAAGCCGGCCGGTTGGGCGGTTTGACCGAGCGGTCCGGCCAGCCTTCCAAGTTCAAGCTCGACCTGCTTCAGCAAATCCCTGAAGGCGAACCAATCTCGTATTATAAGAATGGCGATTTTGTGGATCTCTGCGCCGGCCCGCACGTCATGCGCACTGGCAACATCGGCGCATTCAAACTCATGAGCGTGGCCGCCGCCTACTACAAGGGCGACGAAAAGGGCCCGCAGCTCCAACGCATCTACGGCACGGCCTTCAAGAACAAGACCGGGCTCGAAGAGCATCTCAAGATGATTGAGGAAGCCAGGCGCCGCGACCACCGCAAGATTGGCGCGGAGATGGGCCTCTTTGCATTGGATACCGAATATGTCGGCCCCGGCATGCCGCTCTGGCTGCCCAAGGGTACCGTGCTCGTGGAAGAACTGGAAAAACTGGCCAAGGAAACGGAATTTGCCGCCGGCTACGTGCGCGTCCGCACCCCGCACCTCGCCAAGGAGAAGATGTACAAAACCTCCGGCCACCTGCCGTATTACGCGGACAGCATGTTTCCCGCCATGGAACTGGCCGGCGAAGGCAAAGCGGATCCCGAACTGGAGCGCAAAATTAAGGAACTCGAAGGCAAGTTACACACCCTGGAATCGGACGTTGCCAATATCGAATCCAAAAAGCGCGAGGTCGGCGTAACGGAAGAGGACACGGAGGGCGAAGGCGAAGATTTGTTTGGGGAGAAAAAGCTGAAGGAAGAATTGGCCCGGCTGCGCGCCAGCCGCAATGATTCCGAACGCTACTACCTCAAGGCCATGAACTGCCCGCATCACCACCGCATTTTTGCGGCGGAACCGCGCAGTTATCGCGACCTTCCGTTGCGCCTCGCCGAATACGGCTGCTGCTATCGTTACGAGCAGTCCGGCGAGCTGTTTGGTCTCATGCGCGTGCGCTCGCTCAACATGAACGACGCCCACATCTATCTCACCGAGGAACAGTTTGAAGCCGAGTTCAATGCGGTGAATGAAATGTACCTGAAGTATTTCAAGATTTTTGGCATCGGGAAATACGTCATGCGCTTCAGCAAGCACAGCAAGGAAGGCCTCGGCAAAAAATACGTCAACGAGCCGGAATTGTGGCTCAAGACCGAAGACATGGTGCGCAACGTCCTGAAACGTTCCGGCATCAATTATGTGGAGGTGGAGAACGAAGCCGCGTTCTACGGCCCCAAAATTGACGTACAGGTCTGGAGCGTCATCGGCCGTGAATTCACGCTGGCCACCAACCAGGTGGACTTCGCCGTGCCCGCCAAGTTCGGCCTCACCTACCGCGACAAGGACAACACCAACAAGACGCCCTTGTGCATCCATCGCGCGCCGCTGGGCACGCACGAGCGGTTCATCGGCTTTCTCATCGAGCATTACGCGGGCAACTTCCCGCTCTGGCTCGCGCCCGACCAGGTGCGCGTCATCACGCTCAACGACGACCAAGCCTTGATTGACTACGCCCAACCCATCGTGAATGAACTGCGCGCCAACATGGTGCGGGTGGACGCCGATTTCAGTGCCACCCCGTTCAAGGCCAAGATTGCTGACGCCGAAAAACTGCGTGTTCACACCATGCTCATCATCGGCGGCAAGGACCTGGAAGCCGGCAACGTTTCCGTGCGCCTGCACCACGGCGGGCCGCAGGGCGCCAAGCCCAAGGCAGAGGTCGTCGCGAATATTCTCGCCGCCATCAAAGCGCGGCGCCCGTGAATGTGATTGGCCCCAGGCTGCTTACCGGAATTGCCGGCTTTTTCCAGGACGGCCCCTGGCGCGCCAAGTCGGTTTGGGGCGCGGTGGCCGCCGTGGTGGCGGGCACGGGACTTTGGTTTTCCGATCTCAAAGCCAACCCACCGGCTGACCTTGCAGCCCCGGCCACAACCAACGCGCCGGGAAGCGCCATGACCGCCGCGCCAGCCGCAACCCCGGAAGCGCATTGGAACTGGCAGAAGCCGCTGCCGGGTTATGTGAAAACATGTGCCAGTTATGTGGCGGGTTTTTGTTTGGGCTGGTTTTTCCGAAAGTTAATCAAGTTGATCACCATTGCCGTGGCGTTGACAGTGGCGTTGCTTGCCTGGGGAAAATTTGCCGGTTTTGACACCAACCACGCCCAGGCAGAAGTTAAGCGCGGCGGCAAACAGGCGCAACAGCAGGTAACAGCCCTGGCCGATGACTTCAAACAAACGCTGCCCTCGACAATGGGCGGAGGGGCTGGCGTCCTATTGGGATTCCGCCGCCGAAAAATTCTCGCCGATAAACCAGAGGAGTAAGAAAATGGTCCCAAGGCAGTGGTCGTCGCGGATATTCTCGCCGCTGTCAGAGAGCAGCGGGATTAAGTCAGGGCGTCCAGCGCAACCGGTAAAATGCCTGCGGTGGTTGGTTTGACAGGTCGGCAAAGCTATCCCGCACCGAAATGGAGCCATCCCCCCAGGCCTGAACGGGCCAAGTCTGCACGGCGCCGCTGAAAGTCGCATTGGTCGCACGCTGGCACTCGTAGTAATACCACGGCACGCCGGAGAAACTGGATGTGACTTCACCGGGTACTCTCACGTCCAGCGCGTTTGCCCGGCCCGCCGGATCGGTGATGATGACAATCTTGGCCATGCCATCGGTGGTGACGCCGCGGTTGTCGGCGATGGTGTAGCTGAAACTGTCGGCCACCGAGTTCGTGGGGACCAGAATTTGCGCCCACTGAGTGGCGAGCGTAAGCCCGTTGGAAGTCGTGGCGCTGACGCCAACGAAGAATATCGGTTCGCCATCGGGGTCATAGTCGCTCCACGTCAAATCGGCGATGTTGATGGCGAGGGGTTGGCCGGCAAGCTGGTAGAAAGTGCTGCCGAACGCCAGTGGGGGCGAGTGCGGCGGCAGCGGTGCGGCCAGTTGAACGACGATGTTATCCACCCAGAAAAGATAGCTCGGCGCGGGGCTTTGGGGCGGCACTTCAATTTTCACCTTCGTGAATGACGTTGCCGCGCTGAACGACAGCGTACCCTCGGGATAGGCCCCCGTAAGCCACGCGCCACGAGCCGAGCCGGTGGCGACCGGGCTGGTCATGGCGGCGTTGGTGTAAGCGGTTACCTGCACGAGCCCGGCGGTATTGTATTCGCTGGACACCTCGCCCGTGAAGAACGACATGGTGAAGTTGGTGACCGGCTGGCTGAACTCCACCGCCAGCGTGCTGCCCCACGTGCTGGGATAAAGAAAATTCCCGGAGAACCCGCCCGGCACCCAGTTATAGAAAATGTTCTGAACCGACCACCCGCCCGTGAGCGTGCTAAACGTCGCTGTGACGCCGTTCTTCGTCTGCGTGGCCGGCATTCCCTGGCCGGGGCTGACCAGCGGGGTGCCCGTGTCAAAATCAATCGTCGCGCTGACGCCGGCGGGCGCGAAGTTCGCCACAAGCGTGCGATTACTGGTGAGCACGAAGCTGTAATTCGCCGCCGTGCTGACGGGCGTGCCCAACTCGGTCCAGTTCACCAGAGTGAAGCCGGTATTCGGGGTCGCGGTCACCATGACCGTGGAATTGCTGTTGTAAACCCCAGCTCCAGATGCCGCGCCCCCATAACTCGGCGCGGCGCTGGTGGCGACGCTGAACGCGGGGACAAAATTCGCGATGAGTACGCGGTTCGAGTTCACGGTGAACAGGTAGCTGGCGGACGTACTGACCGGCACGCCGTTCTCAGTCCAGTTCTGAAAGCCCCAACCTGGATTCGCCGCCGCCAGCAATGTACAGGTTGAGTTGCTGGAACAACTTCCCCCGCCCCCGGCGGTGCCGGCGCCGACCGGCGCGACACTGACGGTGATGGTGAAGCTGGGGGCCGGAGGCGCCGGCGGGTTGGTGTCCCCCAACGTCAGGCCCGTCAGGGCAAAATCACCCCACATGTGAATCTGATAAGTATCGTAAGCCGCCAGCGCGGTCGGGTATGAAAAACTCGCGCCCGCGTAACCGGTGCAATCATATTGCAAAGGGTTATTGAAGGCGTCGGCGCCGTTAAGCTGCGGCATGATCTCGAACGCGCCGCCGGCCCCGGCGGTGTTCAGCAGAATTTTCCCGGTGAACGCCTGCAAATCAAACGGCTTTCCGTCCGCGCGCTGGAGCGTAATGTTCGCCCCGGTGCCCAGCAACGGTCCGGCGGTGATGGCCTGGGCCTGCACCCCGGCCGGCCACAGGACGCTAAAAAACCGTCCAGTCGGGGTGCCGCCGCCTGACGACCAATAGCCGTCCGCGGAGTACGTGAACCGGTAATCGCCGCTTTGAATGGTAACGGCGTTGCTGTTTGAGACGACGAGCATGGCGGTTTGCGAAACATCAAAGAAAACGTTGGTGGCCGCAGGCATTGCCGTTGCCGCCAGCAGCCAGCCGCACAGGGCCAGCTGGAACCAGAGGCGCTTGGTTGTTTTCATAAGTTGTTCCTTCCAGCAGAAAAGCCAGACCAGGATAAGGAGCAGATCAAAGCATCCGGCCGGTATTCCCCATCTCTGCGTACAACATCACTCCGCTAATTGAGCCCGGCATGTTAATAAGTAAATCTTACTGTTGTGCAAAAGCAAGAACTCATTTTATAATGGATGGTGCAGCCGCAGGCGGAAATCCCAGCCCAAATTCTGGCAGCTATCAAGGAACGCAAGCCGGAGCCGTTTCCGCTTATAAACCAACGCCCCGCAGGTTTTCGCCTGCGGGGCGTTGTCGTTTTTGAATCGTTATCGCCGGTTTACGCCAGGTCAAACCGGTCCAGATTCATCACCTTGGTCCAGGCGGCGACGAAGTCGTTAACGAACTTCTTCTGTCCGTCGGCGCAGGCGTACACTTCCGCGAGGGCGCGGAGGATGGCGTTGGCGCCAAACACCAGGTCCACCCGGGTGCCCGTCCATTTTACCGTGCCCGTCTTGCGATCACGGCCTTCAAACAGGTCAGCTTCCGGTGAAACCGGCTTCCACTCCGTGCCCATGTCGAGCAGGTTCACAAAGAAGTCATTCGTCAGCGTCCCCGGGCGTGAGGTGAAGACGCCGTGCTTCGCGCCTCCCACGTTGGTGTTCAACACCCGCAGGCCGCCTACCAGCACCGTCATTTCCGGCGCCGTGAGGGTCAGCAACTGTGCCTTGTCCACCAGCAAGGCTTCGGCGGAAATGCGATACTTGCCCTTGAGATAATTGCGGAAGCCGTCGGCAATGGGTTCCAGCACGCTGAACGATTCCACGTCCGTCTGCTCCTGCGTGGCGTCCATGCGTCCCGGCGTAAAGGGCACGGCGACCGCATGGCCGGCGTTTTTCGCCGCCTGCTCCACCGCGGCGCTGCCGGCCAGGACAATCAAGTCCGCCAGCGAAACTTTTTTGCCGCCGGTGGTCGCGGCGCTGAACTCGCGCTGAATGCCTTCCAGTTTTTGAAGCACCTTCCCCACTGGCGCCGCCTGGTTCACCGCCCAAAACTTTTGCGGCGCCAGACGAATGCGCGCGCCGTTGGCGCCCCCGCGTTTGTCCGAACCCCGGAACGTGGCGGCCGCAGCCCAGGCCGTGCTGACCAATTCCCCGAGCGCCAGCCCGGACGCCAGGATTTTGCCCTTCAGTGCCGCAATGTCCGAAGCGTCAACCAACGGGTGGTTCACGGCGGGTATGGGATCCTGCCACAGGAGTTCTTCCGCCGGCACCTCGGGCCCGAGATAACGCGAACGGGGGCCCATGTCGCGGTGCGTGAGCTTGAACCAAGCCCGCGCAAAAGCATCCGCGAACTGCTCCGGATGCTCGTAAAACCGCCGCGAGATTTTCTCGTAAGCCGGATCAAACCGCAGCGAAAGGTCCGTGGTCAGCATCGTTGGCAGCCGCTTCTGGGAGGGATCCTGCGGATCAGGAATGATGGCTTCCGCGCCCTTGGCCACCCATTGGTTCGCACCCGCCGGGCTCTTGGTGAGTTCCCATTCGTACTTGAACAGGTTTTCAAAGAAATGATTGCTCCACTGCGTCGGCGTCTGGGTCCAGGTCACTTCCAGGCCGCTGGTAATGGCGTCACGGCCCACGCCGGTGCCAAAGCTGCTCTTCCAGCCCAGGCCTTGAGCCTCCAAGCCCTCCGCCTCCGGTTCCTTACCCACATGACTGGCCGGCCCGGCGCCGTGCGTCTTGCCAAAGGTGTGTCCCCCGGCGATCAGCGCCACCGTCTCTTCGTCGTTCATGGCCATGCGGGCGAAGGTTTCGCGGATGTCGTGCGCCGCGGCAATCGGATCCGGATTACCCTCCGGACCTTCCGGATTCACGTAAATCAGCCCCATCTGCACCGCGGCCAGCGGATTTTCCAGGTTGCGTCCCTGGCTGTCGGTCCGGTCCTGCTCGTGGCCGTGCAATTCCGCCTCCGCCACGACCACTCCGGAATCGGGAGCAGGCTTTCCCTTGCCGTAACGGACGTCGCCCCCCAGCCAGGTTTTCTCCATGCCCCAATATACGTCCTGGTCCGGCTCCCAAACGTCTTCGCGACCACCGGCAAACCCGAACGTTTTGAAACCCATGGTTTCCAAGGCCACATTACCGGTCAGAATCATCAGGTCGGCCCACGAAATCTTGCGGCCATACTTCTGCTTGATGGGCCAGAGCAGCCGGCGCGCCTTGTCCAGGCTCACGTTGTCCGGCCAGCTGTTGAGCGGGGCAAACCGCTGCTGCCCCCGGCCGCCGCCACCGCGCCCGTCACCGGTGCGGTAGGTGCCGGCGCTGTGCCACGCCATGCGGATGAACAACGGACCGTAATGCCCGAAATCCGCCGGCCACCAGTCCTGCGAATCGGTCATCAGCGCCGCGAGGTCTTTTTTCACCGCGGCCAAATCAAGGCTCTGGAATTCCCTGGCATAGTTGAAATCCGCGTCCATGGGATTGGACTTGGCGGAATGCTGGCTCAGGAGTTCCAGCTTCAGCCGGTTGGGCCACCAGTCCTGGTTGGTGGTGCCGCCCGCGGCGGCACCGTGATGAAACGGGCATTTGGATTCGGTTGACATAATATTTCCTCAAAAAACGGTTACTGCCTTCCGGGGGCAAATCGGAACGCGGCCGCCCGGGAATTACGCTGCCAGAATTTCCAGCACAAACTGATTCCGATTTCTCCCATTAAATCAGGCGGCGCGGTATTGGGAAAATACTTTCTTCCTGTGACTACCATAGGGCGTGCCTATGGCGGAAGCCTTGAGAGGTTTGGCTGCGGCAGGTTTAGTCACCCCAGCCGGTACGGGGTTGCCGGCGACTTGCCGTGGGCCACTCCCATTTTCAACAAAATCTCATTTGTTTTTTCCCAAGGACGGGCTAGATTAGCCTAACTCACAAGGCCTTTATGAAAACGATGCCGCTTGGTTCCCGGAGCCTGCTGTTCGCTTCGGGTTATCTTCCGCTGGTCTTCACCTGTTGTTTGATTTTGGCGACACCCGTCGGAGCCGCACCGCTGCCAGGAACTTTGGATGTCAGTTTCAACCCGGGCGTCGCGGAAGCTCCGCCCACACTCCTGGTGCTGCCCGATGGCAAAATCCTCGCCGGAACCGTACGCCTGCTGACCAATGGCCTGCCAGATCCGGATTTCTCCCTGGCATTACCGGCCGGGGCCACCATTGCCGCCGCCGCCCTGCAGCCCGACGGCAAAATCCTGATCGCCGGCGAATTCCTCTCCGTTCAGGGCGTCCCGCGTCCCTGCATCGCCCGGGTGGACACCAACGGCGTCCTGGATTTGGGGTTCGTGCCGGAACTGATGACCACCAATCCGCCGCCGTTGCCGCCGCCCAATCTGCCGGCCGATACCACCAACCACATCAACGTGATCCGCCTGCTCCCGGACGGAAGTATTTTGCTCAATGGCCTGAAAAATATTCTGGCCACCAACGGCGTGGCTTTGCCCAATGTCATCCGCCTCAATGCGAATGGCAGCCGGGATGAAAGCTTTGGCATTACCAATGCCGGCATCCTCGGCGCCGTTCAACCCGACGGCGACATCATCCTGATACAATCCCTTTCCTACAACCCTTGGCCGGGAAGCTCCTCTCTGCTCCGATTCGATGCCGCAGGCCATGCGGATGTCGGGTTTTCCCCGCCGGACATTTCAGGCTGGGTCAATGCCGTTGCCCTACAGGATGACAAACTGATCATTGGCGGAAACCTGGTGCGGGTGAATGGCGTCCGTTGTGGCTGCCTGGCCCGACTGGAGGCCAATGGCACCTTGGACCCCAGTTTTAATTGCTCTGCCGATTCAGTCACAACAGCAGTCAGCGCGCTGGTCGTCCAGCCGGACGGCAAAATATTGATCGGTGGCGGATTTGATTTCCCCAACATTGCTACGCTCAATTTTGCCCGGCTCCAGGCAGATGGGGCGTTGGATCCAACATTTGCCACCACAGGCACAGATTTGTATGGCTATGTATTTAACCTCGCCTTGCAACCGGACGGCAAAGTTTTGCTGGGCGGCGATTTTACCGCGGTCAACGGGGTCACCGTGCCCGGCCTCGCCCGGGTTAACGGCGATGCGACCACCGGGCCGGGCTGGATAACGTTTGACACCGCCGATCCGGAAGTGGTCGAAAGCACCAATTCCGTTTTGCTGACCGTGCGGCGCGTGGGCGGCGCGGAAGGCGATGTCAGCGTGAGCTACGCCACGGAAGACGCCTCGGCCACCGCTGGCACGGATTACTCCGCCCAAAGCGGGGTGATTGTATTTCACCCTGGCGAAACTGAACACTCCATTGCGATTCCGCTTCTGGAAGATACCGAAATTGAGGATGTGGAAACCTTTCATGTCATCCTGACGGCGCCCACTGGCGGCGCGAGTTTGGGCCCCGTCACCAACATTTCCGTCAACATCCAGGATAACGATGGCCCGGCCAGCCTGGATCCCACGTTCGCCTTCGATGCCAGCGGGGTAGATGGCGCGGTCCAGGCTATCGCCGTGCAAACCAACGGAAGCATTCTTATTGGCGGCACCTTTCAACAAGTCGCGCGGGAGGCGCGCCGGGGCGTGGCGCGCTTGCAGGCCGACGGCTCCCTGGACGCCAGCTTCGCCCCGGGCGCCGGTCTGGCTTACAATTCCAGCCTGGGCAACGCCCGCATGCTGTGCTTGCAACCAGATGGGAAAATCCTGATTGCAGGTCATTTTAACCTGGTGGATCAGACCAACCGGAATTTCATGGCCCGCCTGAATGGGGATGGTTCTTTGGATCCGGACTTTGACTCCGGAACGGGCGCCTGGGATGTCGGCAACCTCGTGGGCGACGTCCGGGAAATGGCCTTTCAGACCAATGGACAGCTCATTGCCGGCGGCCAGTTCAGCAAATTCAATGGCAGCGCCCACACCAATTTGGTCCGGTTGGACGGCGGGGGTCTGGTGGACTCCGGGTACGCACCTGCGAGCGCCAACGTGATCATGACCCTCAGCGTGCAACCTGATGGCAAGCTGCTCTATTCGGGTTTGGCCAATGCCGGCCTCGGCACCCAACGGGTGAGCCGAATAAACGCCGACGGCTCGCCAGACAATTTGAATCTCGCCACGGCCAATCAGGTCATCTGGAAAGTGCGGGCACTCACCAATGGCAACATATTGCTCGCCGGCGGCTTTACCAATGTGAATGGCACGGCCCGTCGCGCCATCGCGCGGTTGCTGCCCACCGGCACCGTGGATGCGGCGTTTAATCCGGATTTGAGCGCTTTTGTGGATGCCGCGGTGTCCTCGCCTTACATCTATCGGTTTGTCCCGCAGGACGACGGCAAAGTGCTGATCGCGTTAAAATCTTACCGTTCCCCGGCCGGAAACTACCTGGCCCGCCTGAATCAGGATGGCACTTTGGACACCGACTTTGAACCGGTCCGCTTTGCCATTTCCGGCGGCGATAATGATGTCATTCTCGCCCTGGCCGTTCAGCCCGACGGCCACATTCTCGTCGGCGGCGAATTCCAGACCGTCAATGACCTGCCCCATCCCTACTTGGTCCGCCTAAAAGGCGGCGGGGCGAGTGGGGAACGCCAGGTGGCCATCAAATCGCTGGCTCTGGCGGCCCAGCAGTCACAACTGACGCTGGCGGTTGTCGCCGGCAAGCCGTTCATCCTCCAAACTTCCACGGACCTGACCAATTGGGTGTCCCTGTCCACAAATAACGTACCGGTTTCCACCTTTACGGTAGTGGACAGCCAGGTGGGCACCACCACGCAGCGCTTCTACCGCATCGTGCAATAATCGCGGCGCCGCGGCCGACTAGCGTTGCGAGTCCGGCGGCATTGCCAGACTAAGTAAGCTTGGGTGCAACTCTGCCACGCGCAGGCCAAATGAGTGCAGTACGCTGCGCTGCATTCCATTTTCATGTCGTTGGCCCTGTTTAAAACGAGACCGCCTCAGGCGGTTTAAACAATTCGCACGGAACATCATCTTTTCGCATCCCTTTGAGCCGCCACTGTGGCATACTGTCCGGCGGTATGCGCGCCAACGCTGCCAGAGAGACCGGCCTGCGGGTCGGGAGGAGGACCGATAATCTCATCGGCCCACATGCCCGCTTGCATTTGTCCCGGCCCCTGGCGGGGCGAAGCCGCCGTCCGGCCTGCGTTGCCACCACCGCCCCAGCTTGCGCGGCTAAGTCGGGGCAGATGCCCCGCCGCAATCCAAATTCCGCACTGATCCGACCCAATCAAACCGGATCAAACCATTATGCCCCACGGGGCAAGCAGCGCCAAGGAAGCTGTGCCCCCTCAGCCCTATTCCGCACTCCGCAATCCGAATTCCGCACTTATCGGGCCGTTGCCCGGTGGCCGTACGCAAGTACCAAATTACCAAACGAACCCAATTTTTTGGAGCAATGCTATTAGCGCAAGAGCTTTAATTTATGCGCCTTACGAGACAAATTAGCGGCAGGTCAATTTGGGTTCGTTTGGCTTTGTTTGCGGGTCTCCCGCCGTCTCACTCGAACGGAAAACCCCCAATTTTAGAAACCGCATGAAATATTCCGGCTATCTTCGTGATCTCCTTGGCGTGGGAGTTTGGTTGGTACTGGCACTGCCGCTGGTGGCTGCCCCGGCCATCGTTCCCGCGCCCCAAGCTTTTCTTCAGGAAGTCGCCTTGCGCTTCACAGCAGCCGATGGCGCTCCCACCGGGGCGGTGCAATTGATTGAATGCCCGGCACCGGGACAACCGCGGGCCCTCAGTGCCGGTCAATGGTATGAATGGCGCGGTGGCAAATGGACGGTGAATGCCGCACTGCGCCAAACCGACGACACTCACTTCGTCCTCGCGGACAATTCAAATCAACCAGTGCAAGTGTCGCTCCCTAGGCGGAGTGTGCTGCAAGTCATGCGGACCGCCGCCAGCATCTGGGTCGTCGGGACCAATGCGGTGTGGCAACTGACGCCCGCCCACCCCCCGGCATCATTGCCCTGGCCATCCGGGCAGCGCATCCGCCAGCTTGCCGTGGCCCGGGATGGCCGGGTGATGGTGGCGTCCAGCGCCGGTTTGTTCGCGCTCACCCATGGGCAACTTGAGCACCGGCACATCATGGATGCGAGCGGCCGGGATTGGACCGCCGGCGAAGTGCTCGGCGTGGCCTTTGATGTGCAGGACCGGCTCTGGTTCGCCACCCGGGCAGGTGTCGGCTGCGAGGCGGCAACAAACGCCACCTTTTACGAAGGCCGGGATGGCTTGCCGGGGAATGCTTTCATGAGCGTTGCGGCCGCGCCGGATGGCTCGGTGTGGTTCACCACGGAGCGGGGCGTAATCCGTTACGACGGCACCAACTGGCAGTACCGGCAGGGATTGCGGTGGTTGCCGGATGACATGGTGGTCAGCGCGGCGATGGACGCCACGAATACAGTCTGGTTCGCCACTGCCGCCGGAGTGGGTGGTCTGGAAAGAAAACCCATGACGCTGGCGGCCAAGGCGGAATATTACGAACAGCAAATTGAGCAGTACGTGAAGCGCACGCCGTACGGTTATGTGGCGGGGGCGCATCTGCAAAAAGCCGGTGACCCGGCCAGCGCCGACCCGCAGGACACGGATAATGACGGGCTTTGGACTGCCATGTATGGCGCGGGTGAATGTTTCGCCTACGCCGCCACGGGCGATGCCCGGGCCAAGGCGCGCGCCCAGAAAGCCTTTGAGGCGCTGCGTTTCCTGCAAAAAGTCACCCAGGGCGGACCGCACGCACCGCCCCTGGGTTTCGTGGCGCGTACCATCCGGTCCACAACGTTGCCCGACCCCAACACTGGCCGGTTGGAAGACGACCGTGAACATCAGCGGAGCGATCCGCAGTGGAAGGTGTATGAACCGCGCTGGCCCAAAAGCACCGACGGCCAGTGGTACTGGAAATCCGACACCAGCAGCGACGAACTGGACGGCCACTATTTCTTCTATGCGCTCTACTATGAGTTTTGCGCGGATACCGCGGCAGAAAAAGATCGCGTGCGCGAGGTGGTGCGCAACCTCACGGACCATCTGCTCACGCATCATTACCAGCTCGTGGATCACGATGGCACGCATACGCGTTGGGGCGTGTTCGACCCCGCCAGTCTGAATGAAGATCCCCGCTGGTGGCCCGAGCGGGGGCTCAATTCCCTGAGCCTGCTGTCATATCTCACCGTCGCCAGCTACGTGACCGGCGATGCCAAATACGAGGCTGCCGTTCAGGAACTGGTTGGCAAAAATGGTTACGCCCAAAACGCGATGTATCCCAAGGTGCAGTTCGGCATCGGTTCAGGCAACCAATCCGATGACGAGATGGCGTTCATGAATTATTACACTTTGCTGCGCCATACGCCGGACGCGACGTTGCGGCAGCAGATGTGGCTTTCTTTCTCGCTGTATTGGCTGGGCGAGACGCCAGAGCTGAGCCCCTTCTTCAATTTTGCGTACGCCGGCACCGCGTTGAATCAACCGGGCAGCATCGTCCCGGGCAGCCCGGTCTCTGCCTTGATGCTCTACCCGGACTGGCAGAAGGATGCCCTGGCCACATTGCATGGCTTTCCGCTGGACCAGGTGAACTGGGGGCTGCAGAACAGTCACCGGCTGGACATCGTCCGGCTGCCCTTGCTGAACTCGGGCGACCTCACCGATCCCGACGCTCCGGGAAGCCGCGGCCTGTGTGCCAACGGCAAAGTGCTGCCGATAGAAAACCGTTATCTCGACCAGTGGGCCACCGACCCCTGGCAGTTGGACTATCCCGGCGATGGCCACGAACTGGCCGCCGGCACGGTGTTCCTGCTGCCCTATTACCTGGGCCTCTACCATGGCTTCATTGCCAAACCCAAATGAACCGCTCACCGAAATTGGGGATGGTTTTTGCGGCGCATTTCACGTGGCATTCGCCGGCGTTGGCCTAGACTTCCCCTCAACTCAATGACGCGATGCAAATGAAATCCCCTCTGCTTGCTTTGGCCATGCTGGTGGCGCTGGTGGTCCCGGCCCATACCGAAACCAACACCAACCAAACCGTCACGGTCGTCAGCTATTATTTCGGCAACTATCATCCCGGCGATCCGCGCAACGTGAAAACCAAGGGCCCGGACTGGTCGGAATGGGAGCTGGTAAAAAATGCGAAACCCCGCTTCCCCGGTCACCAGCAGCCGCACGTGCCATTGTGGGGGTACCAGGACGAATCCCAGCCGGATGTCATGGCACAGAAAATTGCCGCCGCCGCGGACCATGGCATCAGCGCCTTTATCTTTGACTGGTATTACTACAACGACGGCCCCTTTCTGGATGCCACGGTGGATCGCGGTTTCTTACAGGCCACCAATAACAGCCGCATCAAGTTCGCCTTCATGTGGGCCAATCATGAATGGCACGACATTCATCCCGCCCACCGCGGCACCCCGCCGCCGCTGTTGTATCCCGGCCGGGTGACCCCGGAGACGTTTGCCAAAATTTGCGACCTGCTGATCACGAATTATTTCTCGCGCAGCAATTACTGGCGCATTGACGGCAAGCCGTATTTTTCCATCTACGAGGCCAACACGCTGGTGGACAGCTTTGGGTCGGTGACCGCCACGCGGGCCGCGCTGGATGCCTTTCGCGCCAAGGCCAAAGCCGCCGGCCTGCCCGGTTTGCATTTGAACGGGGTGGACTGGGGTTGCAACAACCGGCAACTCGCGCACGATCTCGGCTTTGATTCCATCACCTCCTACGTGTGGATTCATCACGCGAACCTGCCCGACATGGCCACGGAGTACAACGTGGTCCGCGACCAGTATTTTGATTTCTGGGGCAAGGCGGCCACCAATTTTGGTGTACCCTTCATTCCCAACGTTACCATGGGCTGGGACTCCAGCCCGCGCGCGGACCAGACGCAGGAATTCGTGCCGGACGGTTATCCGTTCATGCACACCATCAAGGATAATACGCCGGCGAATTTCCAAACCGCACTGGAGTTGGCGAAGCAGCGCTTGCTGGCCGAACCCAACGGCCTGCGCATCCTCAATCTGAATTGCTGGAACGAATGGACCGAAGGCAGCTACCTGGAGCCGGACACCGTCCACGGCCTGGCCTACCTGGATGCCATCAAAAAAGTGTTTGGAACGGGAGCGCAACCCGGAGAACACTGATTCAACCTGCGCCCGACGAAACCGCTTACCCTGCTCCATGACTGGCTGCGCCTCAAACCCGAAAGCCACGCGGAACTCATTCCGGCTTGCCGTTGCCCAGTTCGGCCAGCAGCCGGGCGAGTTGCGGGCCGATGCGGTTCAGTTCTTTCCGGTGCGCGGCGGAAAGTTTTGCCAGCACCCGTTCGCCCCGGGCCGACAGCCGGAGGCGCACCTTCCGGCCGTCCGACGGGTCCGGCTCGCGGCGCACCAGGCGCTCGGCTTCCAGCCGGTTGACCAACTCCACCACGGAATGGTGCCGCAAGTGCAGCCGCTCCGCGAGTTCCTGGACATTCACCCAATCCCGCCCCGGAAAGCCCTTGATGGCCAGCAGGGCCTGGTGTTGCTGCGGGGCCAGCCGGGCCGCGTGCGCGGCGGTTTCGCTGAAATGCAGGAACTGGCGGAGCGCAAAGCGGAACGCCGCGAGCCTTTCATATTCAGCCTTGGTCAACCGCGGTGAATCAGTCATGGCTTAACGGGTTGCAAAAGGCGGGCGATCATGAATTGACTTATATCGTACTACGATATAACTTCTGCGGTCGTATGTGGCAATCATTTTTTGCGGGAACCACCACCCTTCCGGCCGCTGCCGAATCCGGGGCGGAGGTCACGGACCGGCTGCGCGATTTCAGCACCGACCGGCGCGTCTTGATTCTATCCGCCCTGGCCGCCGTGCTGGGGGTGGTCAGCTCGCTCGTGGCTTACGGACTGCTCTGGCTGATCGCCGGCATTACCAACCTGGCGTTTTTTCAAAGACTCAGCACGGCCCCGGCCCTGCCGCAACAGCATCACTTGGGCGCGGTCATCATCATCGTGCCCGTAATCGGCGCGTTGATCATCGGCCTGATGGCCCGGTATGGTTCGGATAAAATCCGCGGCCATGGCATCCCGGAAGCACTGGAAGCCATCCTGCTCGGCGGCAGCAAAATCGCGCCCAAGGTGGCCATTCTGAAACCCATCTCCGCCGCCATTTCGATTGGCACCGGCGGGCCCTTCGGCGCGGAGGGTCCCATCATCATGACCGGCGGCGCGTTTGGCTCTCTCTTTGCCCAACGCTTCCATCTCTCGGCCGCCGAGCGCAAAACCCTGCTGGTGGCCGGCGCGGCGGCAGGCATGGCGGCGGTGTTTGCCACGCCTGTGGCCGCCGTGCTGCTGGCGGTGGAGTTGCTGCTGTTTGAGTGGAAGCCTCGGAGCTTCATTCCTGTCACCGTGGCGGTGATTATGGCAGCCGCCCTGCGCGGCCCGCTCATGGGTAGCGGGCCGATGTTTTCCATTGCCACCCACGCCGCCATTTCGGGCCAGGAATATCTAATTGCCGCCCTGATTGGTTTGCTGGCCGGGCTGGCTTCGGGCGCGCTGACGACGTTGGTCTATGCCTGTGAAGATTTCTTCAAAAAGCTGCCGGTGCATTGGATGTGGTGGCCGGCCATCGGCGCGGTGGTGGTGGGCATCGGAGGATACTTTGAACCGCGGGTGCTGGGCGTGGGTTACGACACCATTCACGGATTGTTGCGCGGCGAAATCATCGGCCCGGTCATTATTGGTTTGCTGGTGGGCAAGGCGATTGTCTGGTCGGTGGCCTTGGGCTCGGGCACATCGGGCGGCATTCTGGCGCCCCTGTTGATCATAGGCAGCGCGCTGGGTGCGGCGCTGGCGCCGCATCTTCCGGGGGGCGATACCGGGCTCTGGGCGCTCATTGGCATGGCGGGCATGATGGCCGGCATGATGAATGCCCCGCTGACCGCCACGGTGTTCGTGGTGGAACTCACCCGGGACTATAACGTATTGCCCGCGGCATTGCTGGCCAGTGCCGTGGCCCTCGGCGTCACGGTGCTGCTGCTGCGACGCTCCATTCTGACGGAGAAACTCGCCCGGCGCGGCCAGCACATCACGCGCGAGTATGCCGTGGATGTCTTCGAACTGACCCGCGTGCAGGACGTCATGGATCGCAATCCGCCCACGGTACCGGCCACGCTCACCGTGGCCGAACTTTCCGCCCGTCTGGCGCGCGGTGAACCGGAGCTGACGCGGCGGCAGGGCACGCTTCTCTTGGATCAGGATAACCTTTTGGCCGGCATCATCACGCGCGGCGACATTGTCCGGGCCCTGGCACAACCGGAAAAACGCGGACTGACCGTGGCGGAAGCCGGCTGCGCGCAGTTGGTCGTCACCTATCCCGATGAACCGCTTCAAGCGGCTCTGGCCACCATGCTCAAACACAACATTGGCCGTCTGCCGGTCGTGGATCGCGAGGCGCCCCGCCGCCTGCTGGGTTATCTGGGCCGCACCGCGATTTTATCCGCCCGCCATCGCTGGCACGAAGAGGAAGAAGTCCGGCAGAGGTTTTGAGCCGCCAACCTGCGGCCTTGACCCCAGCCATGGCAGAGCCCGGCTGCGGCGGGAGTTTTGCCTGGTCTGGTTCCGGGAAGTTGTTGCGAAAATTCCCCGGTCAGTGAATTATGACGCCGCGTGAGCTGGCATGAATTGTTCTTCGATTTCGTGACACTTTGGGTGACCGTGGACCCCATTGGGACCGTGCCGCTCTTTCTGGCGGTGACCAAGGACATGTCCGCGGCGGACCGCCGCCGCGCCGCCATCCGCGCCACTTTTGTGGCCTTCGGCGTGCTGGCAGGATTTCTCTACCTGGGGCAGCGGTTGTTGGAAATAATGAAGATTGATCTTCTGGCCTTCCAAATTGCCGGCGGCATCATTTTGTTCCTGTTCTCGTTGACCATGGTTTTCGACCGGGGCGGCGCGCATGATGCCAAGTCCGATCCGGGACACGACGTGGCGGTCTTTCCCCTGGCCATGCCCTCCATTGCCAGTCCGGGCGCGCTGCTGTCGGTGGTGGTGTTGACCAATAACAACACGCACAATCTCGGCCAGCAAACCGCCACTTGCGCCGTGATGGCCCTGGTGCTGGCGGCCACCCTGGCGCTGATGTTGCTCGGCAATTATATGATCCGGATCATCGGCCGCTCCGGCGCCAACATCCTCAGCCGGGTCATTGGCATGATCCTCGCCGCCGTGGCCGTGCAGATGGTTTACAGCGCCCTGCATGGCGATTTTGGACCGGGCTGATCTCACTCCCTTGCACGAACTCCGCCGCTCTGCCGGAATGATTTGAGTTTGCCCGGACCGCGACCTAATAATTCCGCGCATGGCTGACGTGTTGTGGCTGCTCGGCGGACTGGTGCTGATCGTGAAGGGCGGGGACTGGTTCGTCGCCGCAGCCATTCGCATTGCGGAATTCCTGCGCCTGCCCCGCGTGGTCATTGGCTCCACCCTCGTCAGCCTCGCCACCACCACCCCGGAACTCGTGGTATCGGTCATGGCCGGCCTCAAAGGGGAATCCGGCCTGGCCGTGGGCAATGCCGTGGGCTCGGTCATCTGCAACATCGGCCTGATTCTCGGCGTCACGGCCACCCTCAAAGCATTCACCGTGGACCTGCGTACCCTGCGGATTCCGCTCTGCGCCATGTTCGGCGCGGGCCTGTTGTTGTGCCTGCTGACGCTGGGCCTGCATCTCGCGCGAGTTCAGGGCGTGATTTTGCTCGCGGTCGGCACCGGCTATTTCATCTGGAACTTTTGGGAACACTGGCGCAACCGCAAACCCCGGGACGTGGCCGAAGCGAAGGCATTGGAAAAAGGCGTAACCGCGACCCGGTCGGCATGGCTGGCCACTCCAGCCGGCAGCGGGCTGCAATTTTTGGCCGGCGCGGCTCTCGTAGTGCTGGGCAGTCGCTGGCTGGTGGATGGGGCGGTGCAACTCGCTGCCCGCCTGGGTGTGCCCAGCATCATCGTGGGCCTGACCGTGGTGGCGGTGGGCACTTCCGTGCCGGAACTGGTCACGGCCATTACCTCCTCGCGCAAGTCGGTCTCCGACCTCGCCGTGGGGAACGTGCTGGGAGCGAACATCGCCAATCTCACCCTGATCGTGGGCGTGGCCGCGGTGATGCAGGACATGACCATGGATCGCAAAACCCAGTTGCTCAATTTTCCCGCCATGCTCCTGATGATGGGTCTGCTTTTGTGGGTGCTGGTGACCGGTCGCCGGGTAACCCGGCGCGAAGGCCTGGTGCTGGTGGGCAGCTATGCCTTATATATCGCCATCCTGTTGGGCTTGAGCCTGGGCCATTAAGCGTTCCCGGGAGCCGGCCCATCATTGCGAGCGACCTGCTGCGGACCGAATTTTCCCGCTGCAAACCCAACCCGATGAGCGTACGCTGTTCCCACCAGTTCACCTCATCTCATTCCAGTTTATGAAACAGACTTCCCTGCCAGTTTCCCGGCGCAATTTCATCCGTATTGCCGGCGCGGCGACTGCCGGCTTCGCCGCCCTGACACAGCATTCTTTGGCCGCCGCCGTCACTGATTCCAATGCCCCAGCCGCAACCGGTCCGGCGGCCCCGGGAAAGAAGTACCCCATCGGGCTGGAATTATATTCCGTACGGGATGAGCTCAGCCGGGACCTGCCGCGGACGCTCCGCACCGTGGCCCAACAGGGTTATGAAGTGGTGGAATTCTATGCGCCCTATTGCGACTGGCAATTTCCCTATGCCAAGGAAGTCCGCCGCCAGTTGGATGATCTCGGCCTCCGCTGTTATTCCACCCACAACAATTTCACGTCGTTCACTCCCGGGCCGGCCATGAGCCATGCCATTGAACTGAATCAGATTCTGGGCAGCCGGTATGTCATTCTGGCCAGCGAACCCGGGGGCCTCAGCGGCGAGGAAAGCTGGAAACCTTTTTGCGCCCAACTGGCCGACGCCGCCGAAACGCTGCGACCACACGGTCTGGCCGCAGGATTTCACAACCACGGCACCGAGTGGCAGCCGCTCACCGCCGACCAGCGCATCATGGATTTCATTGCGGCCAACACTCCCGCCGATTTCGTCCTGCAACTGGATGTCGGCACCTGCGTGGCCGCCGGAGCCGATCCGGTCGCCTGGATCAAAGCCAATCCCGGGCGCATCAAAATTGCCCACCTCAAAGACTGGGCTCCGGGCGACGCCGCCCAGGAAAAGGCGTATCGGGTCCTGTTTGGGGAAGGCGTATGTCCCTGGCGGGAGATCATCGCCGCCTTGGAATCGGTCGGACAAGTGGAGTTCTATCTGTTGGAACAGGAAGGCAGCCGCTTTTCCGAATTTGAAACCGCGCAACGCTGCCTCGCTAACTGGCAGGCTTTCCGGGCCGGACGTTGAGCCCTATCGTTCCCCAGAACCCGTCCTTTTGTCCAACCCGCCTGACCGTTCCAACATCGGCTTCGATGAGTTGACTGATTCGGGCCCGGCAGCGATAATGACATAAGTAATTGTTTCAGATCCGCTGCCGTCCCAGAAGATTATCCGAGTTCGCCACCCCGTTATGAAATCCGCCCCCGCAACCACCAAGCCTGACAAGCCCGACGGGAGCGATCTCCGCCGGACATTCCGGCAGGAATTGCGCCGCCTGTGCCGGCTTGCCAAACAGTCTCCCGGACATAAAAAAGTTCACACTCTGCGCAAGGGAATCGTCCAGTTGCGGTCCTGGCTGCGGTTGGTGCGGACCGAGATTGGGGAAGCGGAATTTCACCGGCACAACCGGCGTTTGCGCCAGGCGGCGCGTCAGTTGGCGCCGGCCCGCGATGCCCGGGTTTGGAAGGACACTTTGGAAAAGCTGGGCACTCCGGCACGGTTTCCCCAAACGGCTGCCCGGTTGAAGCGCCAGGTCAAACGCACCCGCCAAACATTGCCGGGCGCGCTCCGCCGCGTAAGCAAGCGGCTCCGGGAGGAACTGGCCAAAAGCGATCGCCTGCCCTTTAAAAAAATAACACATGCCCAATTGGTCCTGGCATTGGAACGCCTGCACCGCGAAACCGAAGCGGCACGCGCAGCCGCCGGGGCTGATCGAAGCAACCAAAACCTGCATGCCTGGCGTAAGCGGTTGAAAAACGAGTTACAGGCGCTCGCTTTTGTTGCCGGCATGAAAACACCATCCGGAGCCATCACCCAGCTGCTGGGAGAGGATCACGACCTGGCGCTGCTGGCGGAGGCTGCCAACGCCTGGCGCGACCCCCGCGAAAGCCCCCGGCTCTGCCGCCAGATTGCCGCCCGCCGGGCCCGGCTGCAGGCGCAATTGTTTCCCCAAGTGACGCGGCGGCCACGCTGAGATTTCTCCAACGGAAGCCGTCTATACCCCTATCCCGAAAGTGTGAATGCTTTTGTTGGCATTCCTCACGCGTTCGGCCCGAACTGGCATGAGGGCTGAAGCAAAATTAGAGTTGGCTTTGAATCCACCAGGGCAAAGGAATCCCCGCATTCACCTCCCGCCGGATTTTCAAGAGGTAAATCCCGCCCAGCAGGACGAAGACAAGAAATCAGGATGTCCATCCGGGCCCAACCCGGCCCGGATGGACGGACCCACAATTACTGTACCGGGATGATTTCCGCGGCCCGCAGCAGCACCGGCCCCAACAGGCCGGATTCCAGCAGCGGCGAATTCTTGGTCCAGTGATGCCAGGTGGTGAAGGTCAGCCGTCCGGTGGGGCTGGGCTTGCCGTCCAGCAACCACTGCGGCCAGGCCTTGAGCTGCTTGCCATTCCATTCCACATCCGGTGGCAGTTGTTCATCGCCAATCAGCCGGTTGGGCCAGAGATTGGTCACCTTGACGACCAGATGGTTGCTGCCGGCCTTGGCTGCTCCCGCCAGGTTCACCCGGAACGGCGGCTTCCACAACACCTCGAACGGCTGCCCGTTCAAGGTCACCTGGGCGAAGTTCTTCACCTGCCCCAAATCGAGCCAGACTTCGCGTCCGGCCCCGAGCCAGTCGGCAGGAATCTCAATGTCCTTTTCGTAGGTTGCCGTGCCGGAGAAATACCGCACGCCGGAATCCGGGTGGTCGGTCCAGGAAATCAACTTGTCCAGGGTCACCTCCGACGGCGCGCCCCAATGCGGCGGGAAACTCAATTTCCAACCGCCGGTGATTTCCTCCGGCTCCGGCAGATTGTGGGCATCGGCCTCCAGGGTTTTGCCAGCACCAGTTTGCAATTTTACCGTCCCGTCGCTCCACACCTTGACTGCCGGGACTCCGGCTGCGGTAATAAACGGCTCCCATTGCGGCGCCAGTCCAATATCCGTGGTGGGCGGCAGGGTAAGCGTTTCACCTTCCCGCAAGGTCACCTTGCCCGGCTGGCCGTCCAGCGTGTATTCCACCCGCAGCCGTTTTTCATGATTCAGCGTGGGATCGCCGCCGAGGAAATCGTTGCCCGCTTCCGCGATCAGTTGCCCGTCACGGATGGCGGCGGTCAGCAGGGCGGTTACATCTTTTCCGCCCGAGCCATCCGTGGCCTCATACCGGGCCTGCTGGATTTCCAGCTTCGGCAGGGCCGCCGGCTTGACGGCGAACTCGCCGGAGGCGGCGACCGGATGATCCGACTTCCCGGCCGGTTGCCGGAATACTACGAACACCGAACCCGCCGGGTCAAATTCCAGGCGCACCGTGGTGCGGCCATCGTGGCTTTCCCAAACCGGTGCCGGCTCGATCTGGCCGGTGTCGGGATGCCACAGCTCCGGCGCTTTGCCGCTGACACGGAAGGTGCATTCGGCCGTGCCAAACTGGCGGCGCTGGTTGGACACAAAATAAATGTCCGCGTTGCCATCAACCCGGTGGGCATACCGCAACGAGGCTTTCGCCGCGCCGTTTTCAAAATCAAAATCCGGCGCCAATTTTTGGGCGGCGAGCACCGTGGCCAACGATTGCCCCCAAATAACCCGGCCCCGGCCACAGGCGTGTTCCGTGACATTTGTGCCGTCGCAGTTTCCCCACAGCTCGGTCGCCAGCCGGGTCACCGCGATGTCGCATTTCGGGTAATCGGTCAAACTGGGGGAATGCTGCGGGCGCGGGCCGACGACGGTGGCGCCGGCGCGGACCAGCTTGCGCAAGCCCTGGAGAAATTCCGGGGTGCAGTTGGCATCATTGGGCGGCAGTACCAGCACGGCATAACTCACCCCGCTGGCCAGTACAATCCGGCCGTTCTTGACCTTCGCGCCATGCAGCAATACGTCGGCATTCACGGCGTCATAATCATAACCCGCAGGCAGCGCCGGGTTGCCTTCGCGCATTTCCACCGGGGCGGTTTCGCCGGTGAAATAGGCCACGTCGGCCACGGCGCGGCCTTGCTGGAGGAGATACTGGCAATGCGTGATGTAATTCATCCAGGCGCCGGCTTCGCCCCACCAGGTTTCCGTGCGTTCAAAGTGAAAACCCCATTGGCCCATGGTCATGCCCGGCCAGCGGTTGGTCCAGGGTTGCATGGCGTAGCGGTGGAAGATGTACCGGTTGAGGCCCTGACAATAAACGAGATCGCCCAGCGTCTTGAGTTTGTAGGGGTCATTCTGCCAGCGGCCCTGGTCCGGCGCGGCGGTGAAAGATTCCGCGCCCACAATGGTCTTGCCGTAGATGTGCGCGATGGAGGCCGCCAGCTTCACAGAGGGATGGCCCTGGCTGCCGCTCCAGAATTCGCCCATCACCACATCGGCCGGCGCGCCGCTTTGCAGGGATTCAAACGGTCCGGTGTAGGGTTCCACCGCGTTCAACAGCCCGTGCTTCCGGCACAGTTCGGCAAAGTGGCCAAAATAATTGTCCGCAAACAAATCGGCAACCGTGCGACGCATGTCCCACAGAAACCGTTCGGAAACCGCCGGATCATCCACCACCCGGCCGGTGTACGTGGTCAGGTATTTCAAAGGATCATAGCCCCGGCGTTTCCGGAATTCCTCGCGGAAATTCCCGGTCCAGTCCTGGTTGCCCACTTCGTAGCTGTCAATCAACGAGGCATCGAGCGCGCGGCCGGCCAGCGGGCCGATGTCGTCCAGCACCTTTTGCATAAACCCGTCCCAGTGGGCGTCCAGCGCGGCCTTGCTCATTTTATCGCATTCCAATCCCTCGCCCTCTTTGGGCGCGGGATGATTGTCAATGCCAATGGGCGTGTAGCCCAGGCGCACTATGGTCCATTCCCCCGCCGGCACGTTCCAATCCAAAACGCCCTGGGCGTTGAGGTGCGCGGACAGATCCACAATATCCTTCGCGGCAATGGGCGTCGCCGCGCGGGCCGGATTGGAGGGTGGCGCCTGCACAAAGGTTTCGTTCAACGCATTTCGCCACGACGTTTGCGCCGGGGTCTGATGCGTACCGGCAAGCAGGTCCACGGTGTCGCCTTCGCTCGCGGTGAGCGTGCCGGGCTTGCCCTCGAGTTCAAATTCCACGACGAGCTGTTTGACCTGCCCAAAGGCCGGGTCGCCGCCCAGGGCGCCGTTGTTCACCACGGCAGTGTGTTCGCCGCGGCGGATGAGCGCGGCAAAGCGTTTGGTCACATCCCGGACCTGGCTGCCATCGGCGGCGCCGTAGGTGGCGCGCTTGATGATCAAATCTTTCAAGGAAGGCGGCGGGTTGGGCGTCCCGGCAGTCACCACCGGAGGCGTGGGAAACGCCAGCACCGCGATGTCGCGATAATAATCCAGCGTGGTGGCCGGCTGGGGCAAGGCTTCCGCATAATGCACCGGACCGGTGACCTTCACCTCGCTGCTGGTCAAACGCTGCATGCCGTTAGCCGGCGTGTTCCACGGGCCGCCGCTGCTGGACCACCCGGCGCAGTTTTCCACGCACAGCTTCAATCCCAACCGGTCGGCCTCCTGCACGGCAAACTTGAAATCCTCCCGCCATTCCGGGCTCATGAACGCCACCGGACCGCGCGGGATTTCGCAGTCCACGTTCACAATCGTCGCGCCGCCCAGGCCCACCTGCTTCATCGCCTCCAGGTCGGCGGTGATGCCGGCCTTGGTGATGTTGCCGTTCATCCAGTGCCACCAGGTTTGCGGCTTGGCGGTATCCGGCGGATTGCGGAATCCCGCCTCCAAAGCATCCGGGGGCGCCGCCGCCACGGTGAACGTCATCAAAAGAGAGGCCAAGGCCGGGAGAAAAATAGAATCCGATTTCATAACTGGGATGTGTTGGATTCTCAAGATGTTACCAAGCCGGTGCCGGAACAAGCCCAAATCAAGCCGGCAACCATCCCCAAAACAGGTAGGGGCATCAGAACCTGAACGCGGGTGACTTTCCGGTCCATCCCGGCCCTCACTCCGCCACTGGACGCCCGCGAGGCGGCTGCGTACAGTTGGCCGGGTGATGCCTCATTATTGGGCCAGCTTTGTGGAATTGCTCCGGGCGCCGTTTTCCCGGGTGGATATGATTTGGGGCATTGTACCGCTCTACTTCGGCCTGCTGCTCAACGAGACCACGTCCACCAAGGCGAATTTCCGTACCGCCCTCCAGACCGGTTTCAGCTTCCTGTGGGCGGGGGCGCAATGGCTCTGGCCCTATTTCCGTCTGCGCCAGCCGGGCGAACCGCAACTGGAACTGGGCGCCATGCTCCCGGTGAACCTGCTCGTCACGTTTCTGGTCATCGCCCTCGGCGTCATCGCCTTGATTAGCGGATTGCGGCGCAAATTCCCCAAGCACCTGCGCTTCATTGGCCACACCCGTTTTGCCAATTATTTCATGATTACCATCTTCCCCATCCAGGCGCATTACCTGCCGTGGACCGCCACCCGCCTGGGCGCCATCGTGCTCTTTGCCGTGCCCGTCTGGTTGGTGTTGCACTTCGGTTTGATGCCCATCCGCAATCAAAAATAACTCCGCCGCCCCATGGCCGGGCCGAAAACCAACTGGTGCCCAAAGGGTTTGCCCTCGCGGGGATTGTCACCGGATTGTAACCCAATCGCGGTCTTACCGTCACCGGTTGGGGCTTATATTGAAGCATGCAAACATGCAAACATTTCCGCAACCAAGTCCCACGGGAAGTGGCGGATGAATTGCGTGATGCGGATCCGGAACCCTGTCCCGTTTGCGATGCCTTGCCACACCGCAAGGTTCAAAAGGCCGGAGAAATCAGCCAGCGCTTTGAAATGCGGGTTTCCACCCGGCACGCCGGCTGCCGGACGACGTCCAAACGGAACTGGCTCACCCAGCTTTTCGACGGGTTTCATCCTCACCGCACCTCGCACCGGTCCTGAAGCTGACGAGTTGCTACAACTTCGCGGATGGCTCACCTCCGCAGTTCAAGATGCTTCAACTCTGGTAGAAGTCATCGCAAGGCCGATACCGTCATGGACTGCGGTGGCAAAGCGTAGCGGCGACATCGCTTTTGCCTGTACCGAACGCTTTGAGTGACCGCCCGCAGTCCGGGGCGAAGTCAGTTTATTATAGCCCGCCCTCACCTTAAGTCCTCTCCCTCGGGGAGAGGATTTTCATCTGGCATCCTTCGGGTTACTTTCAGCTTCATGAGACCAGTCCCGCGACGAGTATTTCCAAAACAGCGGCGCGCGTTGAACCCCCTCTCCTCGGGGAGAGGGCCGGGGTGGGCGGGCGTAACCACCGAATTCTTTCGCCCCCATTCAATCATTCTCTCGAAACCAAAAATAAATGAGCCGGGCCGCGCCCATGGCGCCACCCGGCTCAGTTTGCGGTCGTACTGCTTCCCCACCGCTCCAAATTCTTTCCGACCTTGGCCCCTGCATTAGAGCAGAGCGCGGCTCATTGTTGAAATACTTGTTTCCTGTGGTAACAATAGGCATTGCCTATGGAACTGCACCAGCTCCGCTATGTGGCGGCCGTGGCCCGGACGGGAAATTTCTCGCGGGCGGCCGAACAATGCCATGTCTCCCAGCCGTCGCTCAGCCAGCAGATTCTCAAACTGGAGGAGGAACTGGGCGAACGGCTGTTTGACCGCACCCGGCGCGCGGCCAAACTGACGGCGGCGGGTGGAAATTTTTTGCCCCGCGCCATCCGGGTGCTGGAGGAGGTGGACGCCGCCCAGCGCGAGGCCAAGGAGGCCAGCGACCTGCTCCGGGGGACGGTGACCCTCGGGGTGCTGCCCACCATTGCCCCCTATTTGCTGCCGCGGGCCATGGCGGCCTTTGCCAAAAAATATCCGGGAGTGGACCTCGTGGTGCAGGAAGACACCACGGCCCAGCTCTTGAAATTGCTGCATGCCTGCGAAATTGATTTCGCCCTGGCCAGCCATCCCATTACGGACGACCGCCTGGAGGTGCAGGAGCTGTTTTCCGAAGCGCTCCTGATTGCCCTGCCACCGGGTCATCCCCTTACCCGCAAAGCCCGGGTGAATGCCGCCGATCTGGAATCGGAACGGCTGATTGTCCTGAAGGAGGGTCATTGCCTGGGCGACCAGGTGCTGCAGTTCTGCGAACGCCGCGAGGTGCGCTCCAGCATCAGCTTTCGCAGTGCCCAGTTGGAAACCATCCAGTCCCTCGTTTGCGCGGGGATGGGCCTGTCATTGATTCCGCAGATGGCCGTGGGGGCGCAACGCGGCGCCAAGCCGGTGTATCGTCCATTTCAGTCGCCCCAGCCGGAGCGGACGATCATTGCCATCTGGCCGCGGCAGCGTCCCCCCAGCCGCGCCGCCATGGCGTTGCTGCACCTGCTCCGGCCCTGACACCGGTTTGGTCCAGGTCCATTTCCCGCTCGACGCCCCACCGGTGTTTGTGGTCAATTGGAGTCTAGAAATTATGCCGAAGAAGTTCTCCCTCTGTTCCGGCGCGGGCGTGCTGGCCGCAGCGCTCTGGTTGACCCACACCACCCTGGCGGCCGAACCCGCGGTGGGCGCGCCGGAAAAATCCGGCAACCCCATTTTTCCCGGCTGGTACGCGGACCCGGAAGGCGCGGTGTTCGGAAACCAATACTGGGTATACCCCACCTACTCCGCGCCCTACGATGAACAGGTCTTGTTTGACGCCTTTTCTTCGCCCGATCTGGTGCATTGGACCAAGCACAGCCACATCCTGAGCACCAACGAAGTTTCCTGGGCGCATCGCGCCATGTGGGCCCCGGCCATGGTGCAGAAGGACGGGCGTTACTACTTCTTCTTCGGCGCCAACGACATCCAAAACAACGACCAGGTCGGCGGCATTGGCGTGGCGGTGGCGGATCATCCGGAAGGGCCCTACAAGGATTACCTGGGCCATCCGCTCGTGGACCATTTTTACAACGGCGCCCAGCCCATTGACCAATTCGTGTTCCATGATGGGGACGGCCAGTATTACCTGATTTACGGCGGCTGGCGGCATTGCAACATCGCCCGGCTAAAAAATGACTTCACCGGATTTGAGCCGTTCACCAACGGTGTAACCTTCCAGGAAATCACCCCCAAGGGTTACGTGGAAGGGCCCTTCATGTTTGTGCGGAATGGCAAATACTACTTCATGTGGTCCGAAGGCGGCTGGACCGGCCCCAATTATTCCGTGGCCTACGCCATGGCGGATTCCCCCTTGGGACCATTCCAGCGCATCGGCAAGATTTTGCAGCAGGATCCCAAGGTGGCCACCGGCGCCGGGCATCATTCCGTCATCCAAATTCCGGGCAAGGACGAATACTACATCGTCTATCACCGCCGGCCGCTGGGGGAAACCGATGGCAACCACCGGGTGGTCTGCATTGACCGGATGGAGTTTGACGCCCAAGGATACATCCTGCCGGTGAAGATTACCTTTGAAGGCGTCGCTGCCCGGCCGCTTTCCGGGAATTGATTGCGGTCAAAACCGTGATGAACAGATAAGCCAGCGCAAAGGATAATTGCAGCGGACCTGGCGGAGGCTGATTATCGCTTTGCGCCCGGTTTACCCCAAAGCGGCGTGGCGCTCCGCTTCCTGCCGCAGTCCAAGAGGCCACAATTGCCGCCACAATTCCTGCAAACCATGACACCGTCATGAACTGCGGTGGCAACTTGCCGGGGCGTAACTGGTGAAGGCCGGAGCGACGGCAGCGACACCGCTTTGAGCCATGCCTCAAGTGCCGGGCAGGCCTGCAATCAAGAATGCCGCATGAAGACTGCTGCTTTACTGCGGCAAACCTTCAGGTTTCGAGCGTGGCGGGCGACATCCGGGTTTCCACCCGCCAGTCGGCCACATGATTGCGCCACAGCAGGGCTGAGCCCGACGCACAGACTGATGCCGCATTGCGGGCGCGAACGAATCTGGCGTCAGTCCGGGAATGCCTCCGCATTGGGGCAGGTTTGGCCGGTCGAAAATCTTTTTTCACATCAAGTACTCCCCATAATCCGGGTGCCGGCGCGGCGAAGCGAGGGCGCGGCAAAGAAACGGATGCTATTGGAAGCCCTGGAAGGTGGCAGTGTTCAATTTTTTTCAGCGAATCACAAAAAAAAGAAGGCCGGGCTTGCGCCCGGCCTTCCTGAATTAATCAGACTGAGACCTGTTTACGGGGTCTGGATGGTGTAGAACAGGTGCGCGGTCGTCACGCTGACCGGCAGGCTCAACGAGAAGTTGCCGCTGCCATCAAACGTGCCGGTCGCCGCCACGCCCCAGGAACTGACCGGGACGGACAGGCTGGCATTGGTCAGCACCGAGTAGGTGCCTCCCGGCGTGCCACCCGTGCCGGACAGGCTCAGGTTCCCGCCGCTGATGCTGGGAGCGGTGATGACCGGTTGGCTCACGCCCCCGCCCACTACGCCCAGCAGTTCGATTTCACCAATGCTCAGCTTGTTGGCCGTATTGTCATCCTTGGTATGCAGGAATGTCAGCCGATAGCTGGTGTATCCGGCCGTGTTCGAGAACCGGATTTCCTGCATTACCGAGGTCAACGGATCGAGGCCCAAGGCCAGGTCATTGCGCAGGTCAGACAGCGACAACGCCGTGGTGTTCACAATGGTCTGGTACGTGGTGCCGCCATCATTCGAGCCTTCCAGCTTGAAGTCCGCCGGATCATCCTGCGACCCATCGCCACCGGTATAGAACCGGATGCCCGAAACCACCGTCTGCCCGACGCTCGGGGTGGTGGACCAAGTGATCGGTCCGCCGAACGGCGCGAAGCCATCACCGCCACCGGTGTTGCCGGGGCCACTGCCATGGCTGGCAAACGGCGCGAAGGTATTGTCAATCGCGTTTTCCGGAGTCTGGGTAAACGGCGAGGTATCGCCAGTGTTGGTCACCAGGTCACCCGGGGTTGTGATGTCCACATTGGTGCTCACGATGGTCACCTCCACCACGGAACTGGTGAGGGTGGTCGAGCCACTGGTGGCCACAATGCGGTAGAGGCTGGTATCCCCAAAGGTCGTGGGGTTGATGTTCAGCGTGGCCGTCGTCGAACCTGAGATGGCGCCGCCATCAGTTAGGTTGTTGAAGACGCCACCAGTCTGCTTCTGCCAGTGAATGGTCGGGGTCTGGGTGGCGGCAACCGTGCCGGCAACGCTCAGCGGATCACCCACGTAGGCGCGGACAAAGGCCGGCGCGTCCACAATCAGCGGCAGGTTGGTACTTACCCCCAGCAGTTCCACTTCACCAACCTGGCAGCTGGTTTGGCCCGTGCCACCTTTGTAGTGCGAGAACGTCAGCCGATATGTGGTGTATCCGTTCGCGTTCGCGAAGGAGACTTCCGTTCCCGCCGAGGTCAACGGATCCGGAGCGCCGGTGCTGTTGCGGGCATCCGGCAAGGTCAACGAGTTCGAGGCAATCAGCGTCCAGGTGCTGCCATTGTTCAAGGAACCTTCCAGCATGTAATCCGCCGGATCACGTTCCGGAGCATCGTTTGCCGTGAAGACCCGCAAGGCACTGACCAGCGTGGCCCCGGCTGCCGGCGTAATCTTGAGTCCGCATGGGCCGCTGACGTTAATGCCGAACTTGGTGCTCAACGAATTGTCGATGGCATTCGCCGCCGGACCGTCACCAAACAAACCGCCGCCAAAGGCAGAGATGGGATCCCCAGGTTGGGTCACGTCCGTCATGGTGGAGTATAGGGTCAGGTGGGCGACGCTGCTTGTCACCGAGCCGCCACCATTGGAAACAATCACGCGGTAATCCGCCGAATCCACGAAGTAGTTGGCAGCGGTGATGTTGAGGCTGGCGGCCGTTGCCCCGGAGATATTGCCCCCGTTGTTCACGTTGACAAAGTTGGCGTTGGTGCCCTTCTGCCATTGATAGCTGAACGGCGCCGTGCCCACAACCACCACACTGAAGTTGACGTTGCTCCCGGCGATAGTGCTGACATCCGTCGGCTGTTTCTGGAAGATCGGCAAGACCGGGCCTGTGGAATAGCTTACGGCAAAGATCAGCGACCGGCCCACCGTGTTGGTGTAAAGCAGATCAACCGAAGTCACCGGGCTCACCGTATTTGCCAGCGGCAGGTCGCTCGCGAAAAGGCGGTTGGCGCCCAATCCCGTGACCACCACCTGGCTGAACTGGCCAGAACCGGTATCCACGCGCCCGTTTGGAATCCACATCGGAGTCGTGCTGGAGAACCAGTCTTGGATGCTGATGATATTGGTTTCGACCGAGCCATCCTGGTGATGCACCATCACCATGGGGTTGATCGGTCCATTGGCCGCCGCGCCAAGGAAGGACAGGGCGGTCGCCGCTGTCGGAGTGCTCGGCGTAATGGTTGCAGTGGAGTTGGTCGGATTCATCCACACCACGTCGTTCGTGGTATAGTCCGGCGCCATGGTAAATGCATGGTCCCCGTTGGTGAAGGTCGAGCCCGCGGTGGGAATGCCGCTGTTCTGGCAGATCGCATCTACCGTCGGGTTACCATAGATGAACGGAAGGTTATTGATGATGTTGAAATTATAACCTTTTTCGTAGTAGGTGTACCCGGTGTTGTTGTCTTGATCAATGGTTTCGGAGGTAGCCAAACCATTGGTCCCATCCACGATCTTCGTGCTGACGAGCACGCCGCGTTTGGCCGCGCTGGCTTCCACCACGAAGTCATGGGTGAAACCAGTCACGTCAATGGGATTGAATACGCCCCCGGAGGTGGAACCGCTAACCGCCAGAACGTCATTGTGGGAACCGGATGACCCGCTGATATAGTACAGGTCAATGCTTACCACCGGGCTCGTGGTGTTGGACAACGTCACATCCCGGAAGTAAACGCGCGGATTGTCCCCGTTGGTCTGGAGCGTGTGGGCGACATTGTCTCCCATACGACCATGGGTGGTGAGGAGAATACCGGTCGCGCCAAACCAATCGGGCGACTGGAAGCTGTTGGTTTCAGTAGTGCCATCCTGATGGTGGACGATGATCCCGATGACGTCGCCGCCGTTGCCGCCGCTGGCCGCAAACGACAGCTTGCTATAAGCCGCCGGCGTGGTCACCGTGAAGGTGGCATTGCTAAATACGGTATCAATGAGGATGCCGTTATTTCCCACATACGTGGGCGGCATCTTGAAGGAGTGATTTGCATCGTCCTGGGCCTGCACCACCTGGCCGGCGGCTGGCAAGCCGAAGCTGGGATTGGAGGTATCATAACCAACTTCATACCAGGTCGAGGCCGTGTTGTTTGTGCCGGCATCCAGGGTTGCGGTGGTGACGCACTTCAACACGGGCGTGGCCGTGGCTTCAACGATGGCATCCGCGTTGTAGCTGCCGGATTGTATGGCCAGGGGCGTAAACGCCGCCTGCGAGACACTGGCTGCGGCCAGTGCCATACCACACAGGATTAAACGTGATTTCATAGGCTTTGCTGTTGTATTTGGTTGTTTTATGGGATTCGGGATTTGCTGTTCTTTGCTGTTTATCAGTCAGTTTGTTCTGTGTTTCGGGAAAATTTGAAAACAACTTCTCCAAACTGCCTTTTCGTAGAAACAAGGCAATAACGACAATACGACCCAAGCACCTCTTACGAATCAGTGCCTGCCTACCGCAACCTAATTAAAACCTCATTAAAGCGTCGAGGTGCGCTCCGCCATCCAGTGCATGTCCACCCAGGAGTTACCCGCGGAAACACCCAAAGGCAGCAGACCGCCTTGGTTATACACCACCTTGGCATTCCGGAGCACGGAGCCAATCCAGCGATGAATTTCCGCATGCCCGTCGGAGAAAGAAATACCCACAGCCCCGTTGTGAAAGTTGGCAGGGAAGTCGATAATCTTGGATGCGCCCGGAGCGTCTGTCGGCTGATTGCCCAAGCACTGCACCGCCAAGGCGGCGTCGTTAATGCTGTCGGGATGCTCATCAACAAACACCCAAGTGTGATCCGGCTTTAGAACGTCGCTTTCCTTTTCAAAAATCCGCCACGGCCCGTGACCGCCGCCATTCAACCATTCGCCCGAGCCGAAGGCCTGACTCATGGAAATGCTGCGCACGCGCGGATACACTTTGCCCGCCAAGGTGACGAATGATTGATCCGCCGGACATTTATAGATGGAAGCCGCCTTTCCAGAATAAGGCCAGAGCGGACCCTTCGTGAGGTCAGTATCAATGTTGTAATTCGAAGGATTACCAGCATTGAAATCCAAACTGCCCGTCACCCAAATGGGCCGCCCCGGCTGGGGGCCACCCAAGGCCGAAACCAAGTGCCCGTTATTGTCACCCGCATAGAGCTTCCACGCGAGCATGACCTGCCGGCCATTGTTCATGCACTGCACGCCCTGAGCCTTGGCCTTGGCCTTGTTCAGCGCCGGAAGCAGCAACCCGGCCAGAATGGCGATGATGGCGATGACCACCAGGAGCTCAATCAAGGTGAAACCGGAATGCTTGTTGTTACGTTTGTTTGAATTCAAAGTTACCCCGGAATGAAGACGGGCAACCTGTTGTTTGGAACTGCTGTTTCTAGTATGCATACTCTCACGAACTGTTATGCGTTCAAATATTTGGGTGACGTATTACAAGCTTGACGAGATTTCTGATTCCGACAAGAAGAATCTGCTTGTTTGAAAACAAGACAAGCCCAAACACCCCGTGAAGAACCCGGTAAAAACCAAGCCAATATCTCGTGATATATCAAATTTGACTTTAGCAACTTGCATTTTTCGCCCCCGTAATTGTTGAGTAATTTCCAGTTTCCATGTTCCCCAAAAAGCCAACAAAGAGGCCCTTTCCCAAACCCTGCGGCACTGCGGAGGGTGAATCGGGAATTTGTGCTGCGAGTGCTCCGCCCCAATGCCTCCCAAATAGGTGATTATCAATCGCCATATGCCCTTCACAAATACCCAATTAGCTTGTTACAAAAAGGTTACGGCAGTCCCGATGGCATTATTGGCCTTTTTATTGCTTCCATCCTATGCAGGGCCCGGTGTCGAGCCGCCACCTCATTTCGCTGCTGCGGATGTTTCGGCATTTAAGACTTTTAAGCATTTTGTCGTGATTTGGGTTCCTGCTTACGGCAAAGCGTCCTCCTTCGCCCGGCTCAACGAGTCTTTTGACGGCGTGGCGATGAGTGATAGCCTCACGCACCTGGCGTTGCAGTTCTGGGAACCCACTCCGGCGGGTAACATCCGGCGCATCACCAAACATGACCGCATCAGTGACGCGGATATTGCCCGGTTTCGGGAGTGGGGGCATAACCATGGCATCCGGGTCCTGCTATGCCTGTTCAACGGGGTGAACTGGCAATTGGCCCGGGAGGCCTTTGCCACCAACCGGGCCGGGTTGGTGGCGGCCCTGACCCGGGAAGTCGAAACTTTGGGGCTCGATGGCGTGGACCTGGACCTCGAAGGCGAAGGTGATTTCAATGCTGACCGCCCCGCTTATGTCGCTTTCGTGAAAGAACTGGCGGCGGCGTTGCATACCCAAGACCGGCAACTCACCGTGGCCAGTTACGCGCACATCTGGCATGCCCCCAATCAAACTTGGTGGCCGGAACTGTTGCCGCTGGTGGATGGCCTGAGCAGCATGGGCTATGAGAGCACCGGCGCCGATGCTCCCGGCTGGCGGTCTTATGCCGCTCAAAAAGCTGCCGCAGGAACAAATGCCTGGAAGTTGCTGCTGGGATTACCCGCCTTCAAGAACTCCTGGCAACAGCAAGCCTTGCAGGAACATCTGAACTGGATCACCGCCAATGGCGGCGTGGGCATTGCCATTTGGGACGCCCAGCTAAGCGCTCCCGCCTGGCGGCAACCTGAAGTTTGGCGGGCCATCGCCACCGTGCGCGGCAATGAGATCAAAATCGCCGAATAATCATCTGCCGCTGTAACATCGGCCCCGTTTTTGGTAATCTAGGGGAAACGATGGTTGAATCAGAACCCAGGTTCTCAGACGCTGCCGCCCGGCAGTTCCCGCTCACGCACTGGTCACTGGTGCTGGCGGCGGTGGCATCGTCCTCCCCGGTTGCCGCCGAAGCTTTGGAAGCCATTTGCCAAGCCTATTGGTATCCGCTTTACGCCTATGCCCGACGGTGTGGCCAGACGCCGCCTGACGCGCAGGATTTGACCCAGGAATTCTTCCAACAACTCCTCACCCACCGCTGGCTGGCGGCTGCCGACCGGGAAAAGGGCCGGCTGCGCACTTTCCTCATTACCGCTTTCAAACATTTCATGGCCAAGGAATGGCGGCGGCAAACTGCCGGCAAACGCGGCGGCGGCCAGGTTCACCTGCCCATGGACACTGCCTTTGCCGAGAGCCGGCTCGCCGCCGAACCGGCCTCGCCCATGCCTGCCGAGGCAGCCTTCGACCGGCAATGGGCGCTCACACTTCTGGAATTAACCCTGCAACAACTGGAGGCCGAATATGGTGGCGCCAACAAAGCCGCTGAATTTGGCATCCTCAAGGGAACCCTCGTGGCTGCGCATCGGAAACTGGATTACGCCGCGCTGGCCGCCCAATTGACCTGCAGCGAAGGCGCCGCGCGCGTGGCGGTGCACCGGTTGCGCCGCCGTTTCCGCGAACTATACCGGGAACAAATCGCCCGCACCCTGCCCGCCGCGGCAGACGTGGAAGCGGAATTACGCCACTTGGCCAATGCCCTGGCCGGCACCCTCGCCACCACCTGACTGTTCCTGCCCTCATGCAAAAAATCTGTAACAGAGTTCCTCCCACCGGTAAGGAATGGGCATGAGCGAGCAAAAGGCTTCCCTATGTCCGCAGTGCGGCAAACCGCTGCCGGCGGATGCCCCGGCCGGGTTATGTCCGGTCTGCCTCATGGCCATGAACCTGGCCACTCACACCGACATTCCCGAAGCCACGCAGCCCACCCCGCGGGAGGTGCCGCCGCCGCCAACACCCGGGGAAATTGCCCTCTATTTTCCCCAACTGGAAATCATCCGCTGCATCGGCCGGGGCGGCATGGGCGCTGTTTACGAGGCCCGGCAGAAATCACTGAACCGGCTGGTGGCCTTGAAAATTCTCGCGCCCGAACGGGAAAAGGACGCCGCCTTTGGCCAGCGGTTCGCCACCGAGGCCGAAATTCTCGCCCGGCTCAACCACCCCAACATCATCACCATTCACGATTTTGGCACGGCCAACGGAATGTTTTATCTGGTGATGGAATTTGTGGATGGGGTGAACCTGCGCCAGTTACTGCGCTCCCGCAAGCTCACCCCCGAGGAGGCACTCGCCGTGGTGCCGCCGTTGTGCGACGCCCTCCAATTCGCCCATGAACGCGGCATTGTGCATCGCGACATCAAGCCTGAGAACATCCTGCTCGACAAAACCGGGCGCGTGAAAATTGCCGACTTCGGCATCGCCAAAATGCTGGGGCCGGTCTCGGAGGAATTGGGCGGGGAAAAGTCGCCGCCAGAAAATGTCACCCAAAACGTGGTGGGCACCCGCGGTTACAGCGCGCCGGAACAGCAACAAGCCCCCCGGCTCGTGGACAGCAGGGCCGACATCTATTCGCTTGGCGTTGTCTTCTACGAAATGCTGACCGGTGAATTGCCCGGCAAAAAAATTGAACCACCCTCCCAAAAAGTGCAGGTGGATGTGCGCCTGGATGAAATTGTGCTCCGCGCCCTCGCCGAAAAACCCGAACTCCGCTACCAGCAGGCCAGCGCGTTCAAGACGCAGGTTGAAACCATCCTGACCTCCCAGCCTGCTGACAGTGGCGGCAGCACAAACATCCGGCCAGCGGTCGAATCCGGATTCAGACCATTACCTCGCTGGGCCATTTTGGCTTTGGGAGGGTTACTCCTGCTAGCCGCCTTAGGACTGACATTTGAACTGGTCGTTCACTGGCATGACCGACCGACCCTGCCGGCCATCACCCTGGCATGGATAGGCCTGCTGGGGATGGCCTGGTTGGCCCGGGGCCGGCTTCTGGGTAAAATCTGTGGCTGGACGGGCGCGATACTTTTCGTGCCCCTGATCCTGACCATCCTCTTCCTGAGTGTGGAAATGGAGTCGCCGACTGAACCGGTCGCTTTCAAATTGCCCACACAGCAGCTACCCCAGCCAATCCCGCTTGCGCCCGCTCCACGGCTTCCCTTGCCTCCAACGGTGTTGCCTAATACCAATAGCAATAAACAAAATTCGCTCGCTGCAACTTTTGGAGCGGTCAGTGAACGGGAGTTGACTGCCGGCGCTGAAAGTGACTTTCTCAATCTCAATACTGGCGAAATCTTCAAACATCCTACCCCAGCCGAGTCCGAGCTGCAAGGCGATGCTCCGAATCATGCCTTCCTCGATTGGGCCGCGGTAAACGGAGTAAGTCTGGGGTTTGCCATTAAGGCAGCCACAGGCAAGGCGGAACTGGTGGTTTTGGGCATGGGCCTGCACGCCTTTGGCCAAGAGACGATTTACGCCACCAACCGCCCCGATGTCGGCGCCATGGCGCATGTTACCAACATTTGGAACGACCTGCCTGCCGGCCCGGAGCTCACCGCCGAATTCCAACCCCTATTGGACCACAAACCGGTTGGCCTTTGGTTCTCATCCTTCTCCCAGGATGATTTCACCCGGGATCCCGCGCTCTTCCAAACCCGCGAAGGCCGCCGCGGCCTCCTGCAAATTCTCAACACATCCGAAAATCCCCGCAGGGTGACACTGCGCTATAAGCTGGAGCCAAGCTCTGCTCTAAACACTCCAGCAACAATCAACGCGTCAGCCCAACTCAGATTTCAGGCTGCCGAGCAGGATCTGAACAACACCCGCAAGCGCGTGGCAGTGGGCGTGGCGCCGCCGCTGGATTTGGAACGCGCCCAACTGGCCCGCGATATCGCTGCGGCTGAACTGAACGGCGACACCGCCAAGGTTGTTCAACTCAGGGAGCAGGCCGCTGAATTGGAATTCAAGATTGCCGGCCAATTGCATGCCGTGGGCAAAATAACCGATGCCGATTTTCAAAAAGCCAAAGCCGCTTATGACCTGGCACGCGCGGAATTGCATCCAGA
>DATJIU010000046.1:0-5801 GCA_035492855.1 Dongiaceae bacterium
CATCCAGCACCTCGTACGGCGGCAGCGAGTCCTGGTCGGTCTGGTTGGGTCGCAACTCGGCCGACGGCGGTTTGGTGATGCTGTCGCGCGGGATAATCTCCCGTTCCCGATTGATCCATTCGGAGACGCGGTACACCATCATCTTGGGCACGTCGCTGATGACAGCCAGGCCGCCGCACATGTCGCCATAGAGGGTGCAGTAGCCCACGGCGAGTTCGCTCTTGTTGCCGGTGGTCAGGAGGAGGGCGCCAAATTTATTGGACAAGGCCATGAGGATGACGCCCCGCAACCGGGCCTGGATATTCTCCTCGGTGGTGTCTTCCGCCCGGCCGGCAAAGACGCCTTGCAACTGGCCTTTCACCGCGGCAAAGGCCGGTTGAATGGGGATGACGTCGTGGCGGATGCCCAGATTTTCGGCGAGTTTGCGGGCATCGTCCAGCGAACCGGAGGAGGAATATTGCGAGGGCAGGGCAATGCCGTAAACATTTTCCCGGCCCAGCGCTTCCGCCGCAATGACGGCGGTGAGCGCCGAATCAATGCCGCCGCTGAGGCCGAGCACGGCGGATTTGAAACCGCACTTCCCAAAATAATCGCGCAAGCCCAGCACCAGGGCGCGGAAAATCTTCTCCTCATCCGGATAGGTTTTCGGGGTGATGGCCGGCGCGGTCACCGGATCCACCAAAAGCAGATCCTCGGCAAACAGGGCGCCCTCGGCCAGCACCTGGCCTTGGGCGCCAAACACCATGCTGGCGCCGTCGAACACCAGCTCATCGTTGCCGCCGACCAGGTTGCAATAGACCAGCGGGCATTGCACCTTGGCCGCCAGGCTGGCGAGCATGCTGCGGCGGGTCTGGTTCTTGCCCAGGTGCCACGGAGAGGCCGAGGCGTTGAGGATGAGCTGGGCCCCGGCCCGGGCCAGTTCCACCGCCGGATTGCGCCGATACCGGCGGTCGCGCCAGAAATCCTCGTCGTTCCAGACATCCTCGCAAATGGTCAAACCCACCTTGAGGCCATTGAATTCCACCGGGAGATTCTCCGGGGCCGGTTCAAAATAGCGGTCTTCGTCGAAAACGTCATAAGTGGGCAGGAGGGTTTTGGTGCGGATGGCCAGCACCCGGCCATGTTGCAGCAGCGCCACGGCATTGGTGGCCTCGCGACCGGGGCGTGCTTCGTTGCGTCCGGCAAAGCCCACGAGCAGGCCGGTGGCGCCCGTGGCCCGGGCCAACCGTTCCACCACGGCGGCGTTTTGTTCCAGAAAGCCGGCTTTGAGCAACAGGTCCCGTGGCGGGTAACCACATACGGCCAGTTCCGGAGTCACCACCAATTCCGCCCCCGCCGCCACGGCCTGTTGATAGGCCGCCAGAATTCTGGCTTCGTTGGCGGCTATGTCGCCCACCGTGGTATTGATCTGTGCTAACGCAATTTTCATGTCAGCCGCATTAATGTCCGGACCCACGATGGTTGTCTAGGAATTATCTCGGTGAATTGGGTGGTCGCAGGGTTCTGTCGCTGGCGCGGTTGCGATCCGGAGCCTGCGGGCGCCGCGGTGCCGGCCGGCTCGCGGGGATTTTGATTTGACCTCGTTCGGCTGCCTTCCGCATCATGCCTTAATGTCAGAGTTGCCCAAAATTTCGGTGGTTACGCCGAGCTTCAACAGCATTCACACCATCCGCGAAACCATCGAAAGTGTCCGCTCCCAAAACTATCCCCAGGTGGAACATATTGTGATGGATGGCGGTTCCACGGACGGCACGCTCGACCTTCTCAAGGAATATCCCCACCTGATTTGGGTATCCGAAAAGGATGAGGGCCATTACCACGCCATGAACAAGGGGATTCTCCGGGCCACGGGCGCGGTGGTGAACATTCTTAATGCCGATGATTGCCATCGGCCGCAAACCCTTCGGCTCGTGGGCGAGGCATTTGCCCAACATCCGGAATGGGATGCCTTGTTTGGCGATGTCATCTATGTGGACGCCGAAAACCGGGAAATTTTCCGCCGGGCCGAGGCCAAATATGATTACCAGGTGCTGCGGTGCAGCGGAGTCTGCTATGTGCAGCATCCGACGCTCTTTGTCCGCCGGGCGTTGCATGACCGGCTGGGCCTGTACCGCCACAAGGAATTCAAAAACTGTTGTGACTGGGCCTTCATTCTGGCCATGGGCCAGGCCGGTTGCCGGGTGGGGCATATTCCCGAATACCTGATTAATTACCGGTATCACCAGTTTGGGCAATCTGCCGACCGGCGGATCACCGCCAACATGCGCCGGGAAGACGCCATCATTCGCCAGGAGCATGGCATCCCGGGCGGGGTAACGGGCAAAACGCTGCGTTTTCTCTACCGGGGCAAACGCCAGTTCCAAAAATTGCTCTACCGGGGCCAAATGGACTGCATCCCCGGCACCTGGAAGTTGCGCCGCCACTTGCAGGATAAGACCACGTTCAGTTCCAATATTGGTTTGGACAAGTTGTAAGCCGAAGGTCCGGGCCCATGAGGCCCGGCATAGCTCATCCTGCCGGGCTTACAGTTTCCAAGGGGCCAGCACCTTGGTGTGCGGATGGTAGGTCACCGTGCGGTACTGCGGCCAGGGGCAGCACAGCACCACCACCTTTACATCTCCCATGGTTTTCAGGGCGCCGGGATCATCCAGCAGTTCAAATTCATGCAGAGCGGGGGCATTGGCGGGTTTGGCGGCGTAATCGTGGGCCAGCACCCGGTAGCCCTGGCGTTTGAGATTTTGGGCCAGATGCAATCCCGCCGACTCCTCGGTGATGTAGGTATCCGGCTTGTAGCTCAGACCCAAAACAGCCACGGTATCCCCGGGTTGCAGTTGGGCTTTGACGTTTTCCAACAGGCGCTCCTTGGAGGATTCATTGACCCGGTCGGAAGCCAGGGCCAGCGGCGCCTCCAAGCCCACCTGACGGGCGGCATAGGCCAGCAACCGGTTGTCGCGCGGGAAACACGGACCGCCATAACTGAGCCCGGCGCGGAGATATTTGGCGCCAATCCGGGTGTCGCTGCCGATGGCGGCCAGAATGTCGTGAATGTTCGCGCGGGGGAATTGTTCCGCAATAAGGCGGAGCTGATTGGTGAAGCTGATCTTCATGGTGATGTAACTGTTCACCGAGATCTTGGTCAGCTCCGCGCTCACCAGACTCATGCGGGCCAGATGGGGCTGGTTGCGGTTGTATTTCCGATATAACGCTTCGAGCCGGGCGCCGCTGACCGGATCGGATTCGCCAATCAGCACCATGTCCGGCTCCAACAAGCCGTTGACCACATTGCCCAAGGCAATGAATTCCGGATTATAGAGCAAGCCGAAATCCGCCCCGGCCTTCCACCCCGTGGTTTTTTCCAGCATGGGCACAAAAACGCGATCCATGGCCCCCGGAGTGGTGGTGGAGTTGCACACAAACAAGTGCCCGCGATTATTGGCCTCCCGGACCGCCTGGGCAATGGGCTGCATGGCCTTGAGCAAAAATTCGTTGGAAAAGCTGCCGTCGGGCAGGCTCGGCGATGGCGGAATGAAAAAGGAGGCATCCCGGTTGGCGGCTTCGCGAAAATCCGTGGTCGCCCGCAGCCGGGCGCGTCCGGCCTGGATCGTTTCGGCCAGCAAAGGCTCATCCACCGGCGGCTCCCCGGCATTAATCCGGCGCACCTTTTCAGTGTCAATGTCCACGCCCAACACATTAAAGCCGCGCTGGGCCAGCGTGGCGGCAATGCAGGCCCCCAGCTTGCCCAGGCCAAAGACGGAAATACTCTGAATTGGCTTCATGTTGCAAATACGAGTGGGGTTAAACCTAACGGGTGGCAAAAGGCAGTTCAAGTGTGAAGGTTGCCGGATGCCTGCGGGGCGCTGCGATAGACTATATTTTGTTGATTATGCGATTGCGGTCACGCGTTTTTTAGGCTCTACTGCGTGCCCGTCATGGTCAGCATTGAATCAATTTGCCGGAAACGACCGGACTGGCGCTTGGCGCTGGTGGCGCCGGCGCCGAAAATGGGCTTGATGGGATGGATGGTGGCGCTGCCGATCAATCTTTCATAAACTGATGTCCAACCCATTTGTCGTTTTACGTTCTTTGTTGATCTACGGCCTGTGCCTGCCGCTGGCGCTGTATCTGGGATATATTTTGGCCAACCCGCTGGATACCGTCACCATGTACACGGTGATGGTCTTGCTTTTCCTCTTGTGTCTTCCGGTGTTGATTCGGGCGCATCACGCATTGCTGATCTTCTCCTGGAGTTGCGGTGCCGAGGTGTTTTTCGTCAAAGGGCATCTGCAACTTTGGATGGTATTGACGCTGATCAGTCTCGGCATCACGATTGTGTATCGCGCCCTGAACCGCGAAATGAAGTTTTGCTGGGTCAATTCGGTCGCCGCTCCGTTGGTGTTTCTTGGCATTGTCACTGCGGTCACCGCCTATGTGAATGGCGGCATTGGAATTCGTGCATTGGGTAGCGATATGTATGGCGGCAAACGCTATGTCTGGATCGGCTGTGCCATCTTGGGATATTTCGCCCTGGCCTCGCATCGGATCCCCTTGAACCGCGCGCGCTGGTATGCCGGGATATACTTCCTCCCCCAGATCTCAGCCGGTATCTCCAGCTTGGTGACCGTTCTAAGCCCTTCATTATATTGGATTTATTTGTTCTTTCCGGCCGATCCCAGCGGGGTCAGTGCCGTGACTTCGGTGGAGACGGCCAGCTTCGTTCAGATCTCACGGCTGGGAGGATTGGCCGTCGCGTGCCGGGCGGTTTTTGTATTTCTTTTGGCGCGCTACGGCATCCGCGGCCTTTTGGGCTTCCGCAACAGTTGGCGGCTGGCGCTGCTGGTCACGGCGTTTGTTCTGAGTGCCTTGGGCGGGTTCCGCTCCGTGATCGCAAGTTTGGTGCTGCTCTTTGTCACGGTTTATTATCTTTCGGGGTTGCTGCGGACCCGTTTGACCATAGTTTTGGCGATTGTGGGTTTGGCTTCGGGGTTGTCCTTGTTGCCCTTTGTCCGGTCACTGCCCTTGCCGATGCAGCGGGCGGTGAGCTTTCTGCCGGTGGACGTGGATCCCGTTGCGGCTGCGGACGCGGAAGGTTCGAGCCAATGGCGTTTTACCATTTGGAGCCGATTATGGCCTGAAGTCCACCACTATCTCTGGATGGGCAAGGGTTTTAACATCAATGGTCAGGAATTGGAACTGGCCAACCAATTGGCTATGCGCGGGGGCGATAATGCCGATGTGGCTCTGATTTCAGGAGATTACCACAATGGTCCGCTCTCAATCTTAATTCCATTGGGAGTTTGGGGCGTATTGGGTTTTCTCTGGTTCATTTGGGCCTCGATCCGGGTGCTTTATCGCAATTATCGTTATGGGGATCCGGAGCTAAAAACCCTTAATACCCTTTTGCTCGCCTATTTCGTGGTGCAGTCCTTTTCTTTCTTGGTCATTTTTGGGGGATTCTACGCCGATCTTTGCATCTTTACCGGTCTCGTCGGTTTCAGCCTCAGCCTGAACGGCGGTGTTTGCCGCAAGCCCGTGCCGGTGCGGGAAGAGGTGCCGGCTTACAAAAGATTGCGTTCGCCCCGGAATGAAAACCCGGCGGAGCTGACGCCCTTTCCGGCCCTGTCGCGCCACCGGCTTTCCTGATTTAAACCACTCCTTTTATCTATGTCCTCCCATCCCAGTCCCATTCGTGTGGCGGTCACCGGTGCTGCCGGTCAGATCGGTTATTCACTGTTGTTTCGCATTGCCTCCGGCGCCATGTTTGGCCCCAACCAGCCGGTCATCCTGCATCTCATCGAAATCGA
>DATJIU010000047.1:0-4168 GCA_035492855.1 Dongiaceae bacterium
TACCGCGCGGCACCGTCATCCGGCTCTGCCCGGAAGCGGAAGGTTTCCATTATGAGCTGACCCGGCCCGACGGCACTTTGCAAAGGTTTTGATTTTGGCCCATAACAAGTTTGGGCTCGTGAGATTACGGACAGACTGCCCGCCGCGCTCTGGCTGGAAACCGGCATTTCCTCCCGCGAACAGCGGAGCTCCCTCATTCAAACAGGGGAAATGAAAAAACGGACTCCCAGGTTAAGGGGAGTCCGCTGAAAATGTCACAGCCGGTTGCGAAGGTCAGTGTAGTGTCACCGACCGCAGCACCTTGGTGGGGCCGAACTGGTCGTCAAAACCATAGATGGTGATGTTGACCCGACCGCTGTGGAATATCCGTACCGTGGCCCAGGCATAGTCCCGGTCGGTCTTCGGGTTCAAGGTGGTGTCGGTGGGCGCCGCTTCAAAAGGCGAACCGCCCGAACCCACGAGCACCTGCCAGGCCTTGCCGCCGGTGGCGGCGGTGGGTTGTTCCAGATGATAAATGTGCTCGTGCCCGCAGAAATAGGTCGCGTTGTATTGCTCAATCAGACTCCAGAAAGCATCGCGGCTGGCGGGATCGTTGTCCAAGCCGGCCGGTTTGTCGGGCAGCGCGTTGGTGACGCCATAGTAATAGGTAAATGCCGGCTTGTGGCCGAAAACAAAGCAGTGCGAGATGCCGCGGGCCTTGGCGCCCGCCAGGTCCTGACTCAGCCAGTTCACCGGAGCATGGGCGTCAGCCCCCACGGGATCCGTGTTGATGATCGCGAAGTGGCAGCCGTGGAAATCAAAGCTGTAAGAGAGCTGATGCTGATCGGTGGCCAGACCGTCGGCGGCCGAGTTGTCCCCCACATTCATGAAGGTCGGCATTTCGCCAAAGATCTGCTGAAACCGGTTGGTGTCGAGAATCAGATCGCCCATGTTGGCGCGCCAGGCGTCTTCATTCGCCGCCTGCGCCTTTTTGCCGCCTTTTTTCCATTGCACTTCGTGATTTCCGGGCACCGGTACCACATACGTGCCGCCTTCCATCAATCCCGCCATCATGCCCCGCCAGTAGGCGTACTGCCGGTAGAATTTCATCAGGTCCGAATTCACCACCGTGGTTACGTTGGTGCCGGTCGGGCCCACGGCATTGCCGTAACCCATGATCATGTCTCCGTTAAAGAACAGAAAACTGGCCCCCTGGATTTCCACCGAGCGGCGGATGCGATCCAGCGCCTTGGTGTTCTGCAACCAGGTGGAATCCTGCCCGGAAACCGGCACCGTTGTCGGATCAGGACTGTCGGGATCCTGCCGGGAATCGCCCACCGTGGCGAACGAAAGCACCACCGGGTCGCGGTGCCCTTCGTGACCCTGGTCATAATTCTGGCGGTTTTCCTGTTCCAAGCTGCCCGCATGAACCGGCCCGGCCAGGACCCAGGCTGCCACGGCTAGCCAACCGGTTTCCAACAAACGACGTGGAATCCGAAATGAGCATTTAGTTTGGTTATTCATAATATTGGATTTGTTGTTGTCCGGCTAAGATCATGACCCGCAATGACAGCGCCATGGCGGATTTGCAACAAGCTTGTGACAACGCTCCTCCCCGGCCGGGCCACAAAAAAAACTCCGGCGCCCGCCGTGGGGGGGCGGACGCCGGAGTTGGGGACGGTCTGCGTCGGGATTATTTCACCTCGGGCGGGCGGGCGGCGGCGGCGGTGCCCCAGCTTTTGTTCGGCTGCGGGCCCATCACCAGGACCAGCGTGCCGCCGGCGGCGATGTCATCGTGCGAAAGCCAGGTACGGTCCAGCGCCTTGCCATTGAGCGTGGCGGACTGCACGTAAACATTCTGCGGCGAATTGTTTTTGGCAATCATCGTGAACTTGTGCCCGCGATAATATTGGGTGTCCAGGCTCAGGGTGGCTTCGGACACCAGCGGACTGCCGATCACATAAATGCTGCTGGCCGGGTCCACCGGATAAAAGCCCAGTGCCGAGAACACATACCACGCGGAGGTCTGGCCGCAATCATCATTGCCGCACAGCCCGCCGTTGGAGGAGTCGTACAGCGACGATGCCACCTGCCGGATGCGCGCCTGGGTCTTCCACGGCTGGCCGGCGTAGTTGTAGAGGTAGGCCACGTGGTGGCACGGTTCGTTGCCGTGCGCGTACATGCCGATGAGCCCGGAGACGTCACTTAGCGAGTTCGGAATCTTTTCCTTGGTGTCGAACATCTCGTCGAGCCGGGCCACGAACTTGTCGTCGCCGCCCATGGCCGCGATGAGGCCGGAAACGTCGTGTGGCACAAAGAAGGTGTACTGCCAGGCATTGGCCTCGGTGTAATCATCGAACGAAATGAACTTGGGATCAAACGGCGTGCGCCAGGAGCCGTCCGCCAGTTTACCGCGCATGAACCCGGTTTCCGGGTCGAACACGTTGCGCCAGTTCTGGGCCCGTTTGGCGGAGGTGGCGGCGGCCGTGCTCTCGCCCAGTTGTTTGGCGAAGCGGGCAATGCACGCATCGTCATAGCAATATTCCAGCACCTTGGAGACGCTTTGCACGCCCTTGCGGCTGGGGATGTAGCCGCGGTCGCGGTAGTAGCCGAGCTGGGCGCGGTTCTTGTCCACCGAACCGATCATGTCGTCCAGCGCCTCCTTGGCGTTCCAGTTGCGGAAGCCCTTGTTGTAGGCGTCCACGATGATGGGAATGGCGTGGTTGCCGATCATGCACCAGTTTTCCTTGCCGCCCTCGGTCCAGACCGGGAGGGTGTGCTGGTCGAAATATTTGCAGTGGTCGAGCATGGTGCGCACGAAATCGTTCACGCGGCCCGGTTGGATGAGCGTGAGCAGCGGGTTTTCGGCGCGGAAGGTGTCCCACAACGAAAGTTCGGTGTAGAAGTCGTAACCGGAAGCCACGTGCACTTCCTTGTCCGGACCGCGATACTGGCCGTCCACGTCGCTCAGGATCGTGGGCGCGAGCAGGGTGTGGTACACCGCGGTGTAGAAGGTGTGCTTGAGGTTTTCGTCGGCGGTCTTGATTTTCACCACGTCCAGGGCGGCATTCCACTGGGCTTCGGCGGCGGCCCGGATGGCATCAAACCGCCAGCCGGGAATTTCCTGGGCGAGGTTCTGGCGCGCGCCGGTCACGCTCACGCTGGAAATGCCCACCTTCACGAGAATTTGGTCACCGGCCTGGGTTTTGAAGTCAAAGTGCGCCTTGAGATTCTTGCCGTGGGCTTCCTGCCCGGCCACGTCCGTATCGCTGGACAAAATGCCGGAACCGGTGAAGGGCCGGGAAAATTCCATCACAAAATAATACACCTTGTCGCCGCCCCAGCCGTCGCTGCGGCGGAAGCCGCTGACGGTATGGTCGTTTTCAATCGTCAGCGCGGAATCGAGCGGTTTGTTGTCAATGCCGTGGCGCAGGTCAAGGATGACATGGGCGGCATCGCTTTGCGGAAACGTGTAGCGATGCAAGCCGGCACGGGCGGTGGCGGTAAGTTCCACATTAATTTTATTATCGGGCAGGAAAACGCGGTAATAGCCCGGATGCGCTTCCTCCTGGTCATGCGAAAACCGGGCGCGATACCCTTCGCCCGGCTTGCTGCCGACATCCATCTTCAATTCGCCCACGGTGGGCATGAGCAGAAAGTTGCCGAGGTCGGCGCAACCGGTGCCGGTGAGATGGTTGTGGGAGAAGCCCATGATGCTGGTGTCGGAATAGTGATAACCGGAGCAGCCGTCCCACGTGGTGTCGCGGGTGTCGGGCGAGAGCTGCACCATGCCGAAGGGCACGGTGGCGCCGGGATAAACGTGACCGTGTTCCGCCGTGCCGATGAACGGATTGACATAATCCGCCGGCGATTCGGCGTCGCAGGTGGCCGTGGCCAGTAAGAAGACCGCGCCCAAACAGGAAAACGCGGCCGAGGGGAGGTATCTTTTCATGTTATGATATTTAACGCCCGCAGGAAACCCGGCGCAAGATTGGAAATGGCGAAAAGCGCCGCCGGAGTGCGCCCGTCCCCGGGCACAGCAAGGTCACCCTGTCCCAGGCGAAGCACAACCAAGAGGTCCAACCGTTGCCAAAGTCTCCCTCCCCCCGGGCGCACTGCGCGACGTCCGGCACAATAGTTCGTGCCAGGCATATCCGGGGTTGCGTAAGGTAGCGCCAGACAATTTCTG
>DATJIU010000048.1:0-23698 GCA_035492855.1 Dongiaceae bacterium
CCGGCTTCGGCGGCTTCGCGAAACGCCTCGCGCAGCAAATTTTTGGCGGCGGCGAGCTTGGCTTCGCGGCTGCGGTCGTGACCTTGCTCGGCCACAAACGTGCCCAGCCCCTGGCGGCGGTAAATGATGCCTTCGCGCTCCAGTTCCTCGTAGGCGCGCTTGACGGTGATCACGCTCACGAGGAGTTCTTCCGCCAGCTTGCGGAAGGAGGGCAGCGGCGCGCCGGGGGGCAGCCGGCCCTCGCTGATCTCGCGCTTGAGCCGGTCAACGATCTGCTGATACAGCGTGCCGTCCGCTGCTGGCGAGACCGGGCCCAACATCCATGATGTGCTCTCAGGTGTCACTGTGTGTACTGTATATAACTGATAGTAACAGTTGTCAATGGGTTTTTGACACATTTTATAAATATTTGATATTAAATGTATTTTGAACCGCTTGGCCCAGGTTGGTTTGATGAAAATGAAGGGCGGGCAGTGAGTTTGGGCTTGAACTGCCCCGCAGGTTTGACACAAATGAACCAATTCACCGGCAAATGCGTCAGATTTTCAATTCACCCCGGGTGCGGTGGCATGACGTCATCGGCCCGGTGACCCGGTGAGGTCCGTCAACCCGTATATGAAAAAAACGAAAATGAAATATCTGCTGTCCGCTTCCCTCGGTCTGGTTCTGGCCACCGCCGCTTATGCTGCCGACACACCCGCGCCGGAGGCGGGGTTTGTCAGCCTGTTTGACGGCAAAACGCTTGATGGCTGGAAGGTGGGCGACAACGCCGTGCTGTTTCATGTCGAGGACGGCATGATCGTCATGGATTGCCCGGCCACCAACCACAGTCCCGCGCATTTGTTTTATGAGGGCGACGTGCAGAACCATGCCTTCAAGAATTTTGATTTGCGCGTGGATGTGATGACCTATCCGCACGCCAACTCCGGAATTTATTTTCACACCAAGTTCCAGGACGCGGGCTTTCCCAAATATGGCCTGGAATGCCAGGTGAACACCAGCCACAGCGACTGGCGCCGCACCGGCAGCCTGTACGCCGTCAAAAACATTAACTGGGGTCCGGAAGCGCCTTCGGCCGAGGAAAAGGAACGCGAACATCCCATCATGTTCGACAAGCCCGTGGTGGTGGACAATGTCTGGTACACCCAGGAAATCATCTATCAAAACGGCCACGTCACCGTGAAACTGGATGGCAAGACCGTGCTGGAATACGACATTGACCAGCCGGACACCGAGCACCCGCTCGTCAGTGGCGCCATCTGGGAACCGACCGGCACGTTCTGCCTGCAGGGCCATCCGCCGCTGCCCAACGCCATCAGCAAGGTTTGCTTCAAAAACATCCGCGTCAAAGTGCTGGCGGATTGAGCGGGAGTTTTTTTTTAGCCGCGAGGGCGGGGGCGATTCAGTGCGCCTCCGCCCTTGTTCTTTGGAGCGACTGAAAATCTCGCTTCAAAGCCCGCCGAACAGGCGCAGGAAATTTTGTTCGACGCGGGCGGCCAAAACCTCCTCAGGTTCGCCGCGCAATTCGGCGGCGAAGGCATATATCGCTGCCAGATTCGCCGGGTGGTTGACCGGTTTGCCGGCGGCGGTGGCCGGCAGCGGGAACCGGTTGCGCGCCTCGGGCAACGCCTGGTCCGGTGCATCAGTTTCAATGAGCAACCGGTCGGCCGGAATGTGCGTGAAGGTTTCGCGCTGACGCGTCTTGCGCTCGTGCGCGTAATAGCCGGGGAGCGAAAAGTACGCACCCAGATCCGCGAAGGCGGGCACCATCTCCCGGGAGCCGCCGTAACTGTGCAGCAAAAAACCGCGCGCGGGGCGAGGTTCGCGCTGCAAAATCTCCAGCATCCGGCCCCATGCCTGCAGACAATGGATACTTACCGGCAGGTTGCGCGCGGCGGCGAGTTGCAACTGCCAGACAAAGGCCTCCTCCTGTCCGGCGTAGGGCAGGTCCGGTTTCCAACGATCCAGGCCGATCTCGCCGATGGCGCTGGGAATCGTGTCGAGAAATTGCGTGAGCGCCCGCTGCCAGTCCGGGGTGCGCTCGGCGAGATACCACGGATGATAGCCAAAGCTGGGCAACACCTGGGGAAACTGCCGGGCCAGCGCCAGCACCTCCGGCCAGTCTGATTCCGCCGCGCCGTTCACCACCATGCGAACCACCCCGGCACTTTCGCTGGCGGCCAGCAGTTCCACCTGCCGCCCGCCGAAGCGTTCGTCCTGCAGATGATTGTGGGCGTCGTAAAGGCGGAGTGCCATGCGGAGCAAAATTATGAACAACGCAGCGCCAAAGCAACGCCGGAGGGCGCCGCCGGGTTTCCCGCCGCCGTGAAATCCCTTTCCCAACCCGGCGGCTCTGGTGTTTAATGAGGCCCGTCATGAGAGGTTTTCTGTCCTGTTTGGGGCTGGCCGGTCTGCTGCTGGCCGCGGCGGTTTCATTGCAAGCTGCCACCAACGCGCCGGCGGATACCAATTTCATTGACCCCGCCCTGACCGCCGACAACCCGCAGTTGCAGCAGCTCAATGACGAATTGAAAAAAGAGCACCTCGGAAATCTCAATACGGAAAGCCTGCTCAATACCAAATTTTTGTTCGCCTCGTTGTTTTGGGGTACGATGGGCGGCGGCTACCTGCTCTATGCCCGCAAGCAACGCGAGGCCGTGCCCTTCCTGGGCGGCGTGGCGATGATTGCGCTTTCCTTTTTCATCGTTTCCTGGTTCTGGATGTCGCTGGCATGTATTGGCGTGGGCGTGGGGGTCTATCTGCTCAAGCGCCAGGGCTGGTGACGTTGCCCGTCTGTATCCCGGCAATTCTTCCGGCCGCACCTGGGCAAAAGGTGGTTGCCCTTCACCAGTTTTGACGCTTCCCCGGCTTTGACTCCGGGATAAAATGTTACGGTGAATGAAGTTCCGGCACTTTATGTGTGCATGGGGTCGGCCTGCCATCAGTTAAAGGGCTACCGCCTGCTGCCCGTGTTGGAAAGTTTGATCCGGGAGCACGGCCTGACCGGGCGGTTGGTGCTCAAGGGCGCGTTTTGCCTGGAAACCTGCCAGCAGGGTTGCTCCCTCAAGTTCGGCAACCGCATCTTCACCGGCCTGGATGAACCCAAGCTCCGGGAGCTTTTTGCCCGCGAGATTCTCCCCCAGTTGCAAACCCCCTGATATGGAAGCCAACTCCACCCTCTGGAAACGCCTGTGGGAACACGACCCCAACGGCCTGATCGTGCTCGACGCCGGCATGAAGATCAATTTCGTCAACCCGGCGTTCTGCCGCATGTTTGGCGTCACCGCCGAGGCGGTGGCGGGGCAAGATGCCGCGGAAATCCTGGGCGACATCAACGAGTTCCGGCGCGCCTTCACCACCGGGGAAAGTGTGGTGGGGGTGGAACGCGAGTATCCGCGCTACGACCTGTACGTGCGCAAGCTCATCTATCCCATCCCGGCTGAAAATGTCGTTGCCGGTATTTTTGTGGACCTGACCACCGAATGGAAGCAGGAGCGCGAACTGCACCAGCTCAAGGCCGAGGCCATCCTGGAAGTGCGGCAGGTCGTGGACCAGCAGATGCGCGTGGCGCAGGAAATCGCCGGGCTGCTCGGCGAAACCACCGCCGAAACCAAGGTCAGCCTGTTGCACCTGCTCGAAATGCTGGGCGAGGGGAAGCGCTGAATTGTGGTTCACTACGACATTCATTCCGTCAGCCTGAATCATCACGGGGAGGAATTGTGTGGCGACCAGGTGAAGGTGGCCCGCACGCCGGACAAAACCCTCGTGGTGCTTTCCGACGGCCTGGGCAGCGGCGTGAAGGCAAACATCCTCGCGCGGCTCACCGCGGAGATTCTCGTCACCATGCTTCGCGAACGCGTGCCGCTGCAGGATGTGATGGAAACCGTGGTCGGCACCTTGCCCACCTGCAAGGTGCGGCAAATTGCCTACGCCGCCTTTGTGGCGCTGGACATTGACAACGCCACCGGCCGGTTCCACCTCATCAACTTTGATTGCCCGGCGCCGTTGCTGCTGCGTGGCGGCCGGCTCGTGCGCCTGGAATTGCGCGAGGAAACCATTCTCGGGCGCAAGTTAAAACTCTCCACCGGCACGCTCGAACGCGGCGATTTCCTGGGCATCATCAGCGACGGCGTCCTTTATGCCGGCATGGGGGTGACCATGAATTTTGGCTGGGGCTGGGACCAGGTGGGCGGTTACCTCGAACAGATTTCCAACAGCCGCCCCGCATCCGCCGCCGCCGTGGTGCGGCGGTTGATGGAAAAAACGAATTCGCTCTATGGCGGTTCGCCCGGCGACGACGCCACCCTGGCGGGCGTGCTCGCCCGGGAACCCCACCGGCTCATGGTTTTCACCGGGCCGCCCGTGGACCGGGGCCGTGATGAGAGTTGCGTAGACCGCCTGTTGCATTTTCCCGGTCGCAAAGTGGTGTGCGGCGGCACCACCGGAAATATCGTGGCGAACCACCTTGGCGAAACGGTGGATACCGACCTTTCCACGCTGCGCGAGGACGTACCGCCCATTGGCTCGCTCCCGCACATTGACCTGATGACCGAGGGTATTCTCACCTTGGCGCGCACCCTCCGGCTGCTCAAGGAGAGCAAGGGCGACGCCGGCCGCATTTTGCTGGATCGCAACGGCGCCGCATTGTTCGCGCGCGAACTGTTGCGGGCCGACTCCATTTTTTTCCTCGCGGGCGAGCAGGTGAACCCCTGCTATCAAAATCCGCTGCTGCCGCGCAACATTTCCATCCGCCACAACCTCCTCGAACAACTTGCCGAAGTGCTCACCGGCTTCCAAAAATCCGTGGAGATTGAATGGTGCTGAGGTCCGCCCGCGCGATCTGAATGGAATACGCGAACGGTTTGCTGGAATCCTCCCTCCGCTTCCGTTTAGATACCGGAGGTATCACGGGGCGTAAATCACCCGGTAAATGCGGCTGCTGACTGAGGCCGGGTGCATATCGGTCTTGGGCGGGCCGTCGTCAATCCACTCCACCAATTCACCGGTGCCTACCACGGGGCCATTGGCGTTCTTCCATTGGCTCAGGTCATCGCTGTATTGAATGAGATAAGTGCGATTCAAGTCAGTATTGAACCGGAGGCGGAAAGAACCATCCGGCTGACGGCTGGCAGCGCCATCGGTGAAGAGCACCGGAGTGCCGCACAAAGCTTCGATGGAAGCCACCCGGGTGGGCCGGGCCAATGGCACGGACGCGGGCTGGCCGAGCTGCCCATTGGCATTTTCGCCCCAGGCATAGATGCCACAATCCTGTCCAATGGCCAGGCTGTGCATGGCACCGGCCGCCACAGCTGACCAACCGCTGACGCCGGGTGGCGGCGGTACCATGACCGGTGTGGGGCGCGGGCTTTGGTCATCGGCAAGGCCCAGCTGGTGTTCCCAGTTTCGGCCCCAAGCGTACAACTGGCTGTCATCACCAATGGCCAGAATATGAAATCCACCAACGGCGAAATCGACCCAACGGTTGACCCCGGCGGGCCGGGGCACCGGGCTGAATCCGGTGGCGGTGCTGTCCATGCCATAGGTCCAGAGTTCACCGTTATCCGTGAGCAACACGCCATAGAGTGCCGCCTCGGCTATGGCCTTCCAGCCGGCAACTCCGGCGGGCCGGGGCAACAAAGTGGCGTGCCACCAGCCGTAGCTATCCCGGGCAACCAGATAGGCTTCATGGTCCTCGCCCAATCCCAGAATAACATCGTTCACATAAGTGATGGACGCCCGGGCATCTTGCCAGCCGCCGGGAGGACGGATGATATCCAGGTGCGTGGTGCCGTCCAAGTAAAGCTCCCCGTCGTCACCCACGGCCACCATGCCGTTGTACCCACAGGAGACGTGTTGCCAGTTAGTGACTCCTGTTGGAAAGGGAATCCAGGTCTGGCCATTCTGGTAAAGTTTTCCGGAATCGGTAATGGCCCAGGTGCTGGAAATTTCCTTCCACCCGGTTTCGCCCGCAGGCAGTTGCGCCAGGAATGGAGTGGAAGTCAGATCGTGGGTGGTGCGGCCGAACTGATTTTCGTTGCCGCCAAACAAATATAGCGCTCCCACGGCGTTGAGAACATAGGAAGTATCCGACTGGACGCCACCATAAAGCCGCGGACGGGGCAGATGCTCGTCGGTATAAACGAGTGTCGTCAGCGGGACGCTATCATAAGTGCTGGTATCGGTGGTCACCGCATGGGCAGCGAAAGTGTAAGTGCCGGGCCCCGGAGCGGTCCAATTCAGGGCATACGGCGCGTTGGAGACATTGGCGATTGTGCTGCCATTGACTTGAAAGGCCACCGTCTGAAGCGTTTTACCCGGTATATCGAGCTCTACCGCCAGTGGCAGGGTGACCGGCGCCGGCCAAATGCTATTGGGTAGCGGGCTCGCGAACCGCAACCCCTGCCATTGCAGGTTGAAGGCGAATTCGCCCGCGGCACTTTCCTGTCCGAATACGGCAATCTGGTAGGTCTCGCCAGCCGTCGCCGTAAAGGTCAGGGTGGGGGAATTCGTCCAACCTCCCGTGCTCTGTGCCACTTGAACCAAGCCGGTCAGGCTGCTCCCGGTGAATACGGCCACCACTACGGGGTTGGTGGCTTGCAACTGCACTGCCACCGTGCCGGAAAGCGGTGCCTGCCAGCTGTACCATAGCGACGAACTGGCGCCTGACGGGGCCACGGTTGTTTCACCCGGTTCCAGGGAAGCTCCCATGTTGCCCACCAGAAAAGCCGCGGCGGTGCCGCCGAGCACCCGGCGATCGCCGAAATTATCGTTGTAAGGTTGGAGTTGCAAACTCCAGTCCAAAATGCCCTCCTCGCCGAAATAGCCATCCACGGAAAAGTAATAGGTCTTCCCCCCCACCACGTCGAAGCGCAGCGATACATAAGGCACTGCCAGGGCGTTGGCGGCCACCACATAAATCGGAACGGCATTGGTGCCGCCGCCGTTGGTGCTGCCGCCACTGCCCAGACACACGTTGAATAACAGCGCGAAATTGGTCCCCCGTCCGTCCAGCAGTCCCAATCCATCCGCCGGGGCCGTCCAGCGATACCAGAGGGAATGACCGCCCTGGTTTTGTGCCCAGGTAGGATCCGTGTTTTCCAGGGTGCCCGCCAGATTGGAGGTGTGGCGGACTACGTTCATTCCCGTGATAAGATCCGCCTGGGCCAGATCGTCGTTTGCCGGCCGCACGATGAGGGGAACCTTTTGGGAAAAAGTCGTGATCCCGGAGGGATCCGTGGCTTGCAACTGCAAATCGTAATAGCCTGGTTCCGCCAGGGTGACGGGCAAGGATTCCGTATCTCCCGGCAGGTCGCCCAAAGCCAGGTCGTTGGCCGTAGCGGCGACGTTGGCCAGTTCCCGCACTGTGGCCGTGCGCTGGGCCGATATGGTGAAGCTGGCTGGTGCGTGAAATTCCATATTTGGAACGGGATTGGTGATTTCAATGTCGTTGAGGATCGCCGTCAGGGAGCCGCTGGCAAGGGTGTTGGTGGGGGAATCCACCGCAATCTCGTAGGCCAAGCCGGCTTCTGCGAAGAAGGTGGCGGTGTTCTTCCCGCTCGCACTCAGATGGAGCGCATCCACCTGCGAGCCGGTGAACACTCCAAGCAACGCATTGGTCGCTGGGGCCACACTCACCGTGGCCCACGCGCTCCGCGGAGGCGTCCACTCCCACCACACCGAATGACCCGCATTATCGGGATACAACGCCGCCTCACCGGTTTCCATGGTGGCGTTGGTCTGATTAATAACGCCCGTGGCCACTTCACCGTTCAACATAATGCGCTGCGCAAAATCATCGTTCTCCGGCCGGGGAACCGTAACGCTTACCGGACAGACGCTGGAGGTGACGCTTTCTCCCGTTGCAGTTTCCAATACCGCCACCAAGTCCAAATTCCCCGCGGCATCCGGAGTCCAATTCAGCGTGTACGGTGCCTGGCTGACGTTTCCCAACAGTGACCCGGAGGCATAGAAATTTACTGCGGTGGCATTGGTGATCTCTGCGGCTACCACGGCGGTCACAGCTACTTCAGTTCCCCGGGCAACCCGGCTGCCAGCGACGGGCTGCGTCACCCGCACTGCCGGGATTCCCGGTTCCATGTATGTGGCAAAAAGCAGATCGTGGGGATAGGCCGGATCGTCGAACACGAACGATTGGCTCCACGCGCCTCCCGGCGGCCGGGTGTACAACTCGCCCCGGGGATAGGAATTCCCCATGGATGTGCGAAAACCGTATTCCATCGAGGTGGTCATCGGGGCCTCGGTGCTCACCACCACCGCATAAGAGACATCTTTCTCCAGATAAACATCCTGGTTGGTGAAATAAACCCACTTCTGTTCCGAGATATTGGTTAGCACAACGTGGCCGAGAACATTCGTACCTGGCAGTCCCGCCACCACATCCACAATTTCAACGGTGGTCGGATATTCGCCGACACTCGTCGGGCTCTCGCCGCTGTGCAGAAAACATTCCAGCCGGCCCGCGATGCCGGGTTGGAAGGTCTGGGCAAAATCCAACTTCTGAAAACCCGGTCGTAAATGGACCCAACTGCCGAAATCAAATTGAGATTGATCCTGCACCGCTGCCCTGGCTTGCAGGACCAGCAGCAAAACAACGATCCAAGCGGGATAAAACCTTCTGTTCATAGCAATTCCATTCATCCTCTATTATTAAAGAAAGTCAAGTAATGTCGTGGCTTCAAACATTTGAATTAATACTGTGGTTATAATTCTGCCAATGCAGAAGCTAGTAGTTCGAACAACAAATCCGTTCGATTCCAAACGTCCGGCTGATCCCCCTCAAAATGCTTCTCTATCGGGAACCATTTTTTAGGTCAGCCCTCTCAGGTCAAAGAACCCGGTTTGGAGCAATGTGGGCAAGTGGTTGTCCGCAAGGGGAATCCATTGTCTAAAGTGTTGGTTTTCAATTGATTGCACGGCATGGAAGCTGCTTCCTAGCCCGGCAATTATGAGAAGGTTACTTGCTTTAATATCACTCATCACTGTCACTATTGCCCATGCCGGACCTACCAATTCCATCCTGTTCGTCACGCAAGTCTCCATCCCGGGGGATTTTACCAGCATCGGGTCGGTGTTTGGCAATCACCGGGCAGACCTGGACTCCTGCGGTCGGGGCGGGGATCTGTATGTCCGGTATCCGGACGGCACCGTCAAGAATCTGACCCGCGCCGCGGGTTTGGGACAGTGGGGCAATCAGGCGACGAATGGCATCGCCGTCCGCGAGCCCAGCGTGTATTGGAACGGCAAGAAGGCCATCTTCAGCATGGTGGTGGGCGCGCCGCGGTATCAATTCGATTACGCCTCCGGCAATAACTACTGGCAACTTTACGAAATCACTAACTTTACCGATCCCGCCGCCACGCCGGTGATCACAAAGGTGCCGAACCAGCCGACGAATTATAACAACGTGTCGCCCATTTACGGCTCGGATGACCGCATCATCTTCACCAGCGACCGCCCCCGCAACGGGCAGAGCAATTTGTACCCACAGCTGGACGAATATGAGGAAGCGCCCACGGTCACGGGGCTGTGGAGTTTGCAGCCGACAAACGGGGACTTGTTCATGATCAACCACACCCCGAGCGGGGCGTTCTCGCCGCTGCTGGACTCGGCCGGTCGCGTCATTTTTGTACGGTGGGACCATTTGCAGCGCGACCAGCAGGCGGATGCCGACGTGCCCACGGTGGAGTATGGCACCTTCAATTACACGGACGAATCCACCAACTCAGTGGCGACGACCAACCGCGATGAAATTTTTCCCGAACCGCGCCGGGAGCGGACCGATCTGCTGGCCGGCACGCATTTGACCGGGCATTCATTCAACCAGTTTTTCCCCTGGCAAATCAATGAGGACGGCACCGAGGAGGAAACGGTCAATCACGTGGGCCGCCACGAACTTGGGGGCAGCTATATGAACGCCGCTTTCGACAACGATCCCAACATCCAGGACCTCTATTATTTTGGGAATCATTACAACACGAACACCATCGGGAACTTTCTGCAAATCCGCGAAGACCCCCGAATTCCGGGGCTGTTTTATGGGGTGGACGCTCCGGAGTTCGGCACGCACGCCGCGGGCCAGCTCATCTCGATGACCGGCGGCACGAACCTCAACGGCTCACAGATGCGCATCACCTATCTGACGCCGCTTTCCACGCGCAACCCGGCGTCCGGACCAGATTCCATTCCCGTGGACCATACCGGCTTCTACCGGAATCCGCTCATGACCACGGACGGTTATTTCATTGCCGCGCACACGGCCTGGGCGCAGGGCGAATCGGGCGGCGACGCGGCGTTTCCGAGTTCCAAATTTGATTTCCGGTTGAAGTTCCTCCAGTTCACCAACGGATTTTATGTGCCGGGCGCTACGTTAACTGCTGGTCTGACAAATCGCGCGACGTATTGGAGTCCCGATTATTTGGTCACGCAGACGAATCTGCTGTGGGAACTGGACCCCGTGGAAGTGGTGGCGCGGTCGCGGCCGGCGCGGCGGGAAACCGAATTGCCGGATCCGGAACGTGCCGCATTCGCCGCCGCCAATGTGGACGTGGCCGGGTTTCAGAATTACCTCCGCACGCATGAACTGGCCTTGATTGTCAGCCGCGATGTCACCACCCGCGACAAGGCGGATCACCAGCAGCCCTTCAACCTGCGGGTGGCAGGCACCACGCACCAGACCCTGGGCGCCGGTGGAACAATTTATGACGTGGCGTGGCTGCAAATTTATCAGGCGGACCAGTTGCGCAGTCTTAATTTTGGCAACCCGGCGAACCCCCGGGCCGGGCGGCGGGTGCTCGCCCAGTATCTGCATGACCCGGCGGTGGACAACCCGGCGCCGCCCACGGCGCCGGTGGCGAGCCTGAAAATTGGGTCGGACGGTTCCACCGCGGCATTGGTGCCGGCGCGCCGGGCGTTGACGTGGCAACTGGCTGATACCAACGACATCGGCGTGGTGCGCGAGCGTTACTGGCTGACGTTTCAACCCGGCGAAATCCGGTCTTGCACGAGCTGCCACGGCTTGAACACCACCGACCAGGCCAATCATCCGGCACCCACCAACACGCCGCTGGCGCTGGTGGAACTGTTGGATTATTGGAAGACCAACACCCTCGTCCGGCCCGCCGTGGTGAATGCGCAGGGCACCAACTACTTCCAAATCAGCTTCGTCCGCCGGCCTGAAGAAACCGGAGTGACCTATCACGTGCAAGCCTCGGCGGATACCCTTGCGTGGACAGACATTGCCACTTATTCCGGGGCGAACATTGTCCTGAAACCGCAGGCCATGGAAGTGTCCCGCGTGGGGTCGCCCAACGAAACCGTTACCGTTCGGGACACAGCGGGCAACTTCAGTCAGTCGGCACGCTTCCTGCGAGTATCAGTTACCCGTCCCTGACAGCCTTTGTCTCACGGGCAATAGCCAATACCGTCATGGTTCATAAGGTCCATGGCGGTATTGTTTTGTTGGGCGCGCTTGCGTGGCAACGGGTTGAGCGCCCGCACGGAGCGGCGGTCTGGGGAGCGCATACTTACTTGTTGGTTCTGGGGAACCTCAAGCGGGTCTGTCGCTCCAAGATTGAGACATGTGCGGAACGAATCCAAGACTGATAGCCGCGCCGAATGCCGGGCAAACGGTTGCCGCAGTGAGGCAGCTCTCGACCCCCAAGCGGTGCCGTATCCCCTGGTTGGGGCTGCTCACCGCCGGGTTGCTGCTTGGCCCGAAGTTGGCCTTCGCCCAGGAAGTGACCATTCCCGATCCGGGCTTGGATGCCGCCATCCGGGACGCGTTGCAAAAACCCAGCGGGCCCCTGACCGAACCGGATTTGCTGACGCTGACCAACCTGAGCGCCATCAGCCGGAACATACAGAGCATCGCCGGATTGGAAGCGGCGCAAAATTTGGTGTCATTAGACCTCGGGGACAACCAGATAGCCAGTCTCGCTCTGCCGACCAACCTGACCCGCCTCGTCACGCTGGATCTCAGCGAAAATCAGTTTGCCAACCTGGTGTTGCCGGGCGGGCTGACCAACCTGACCAAGCTGCGCATCGAGGTGGGGGCGTTGACCAACCTCACCCTTCCGGCAGGATTGATGGCATTGAGTGAACTGCGCCTCGGATTCAACCAACTCACCCAGCTCGCCCTGCCGCCGGACTTAACCAACCTGAGCGTCCTCAGTGCTTATCAGAATCTCCTCACGAACGTGACGTTATCGGCGAATTGGGAAAATTTGAGCTGGCTCGATCTCGGCGGCAATGAATTCGCCAGCCTGGAAGTGCCCGCCGGTCTGACAAACCTGGTTTTTCTGAACGTCGGCCAGAATCTGCTGACTCATTTCACCGTGCCGGCAGAGTTGGCGAACTTGATGTCGCTCCGCCTGGACGGAAATCAACTCACGGACTTCGCCTTGCCTGCGGGCCTGACCAATTTGACCGGGCTGTTTCTTCAGGGAAACCAACTGACAAATCTCACGTTGCCGCCGAATCTGAATCATCTGGCCCAGATGGACCTTTCCAGCAACGCCCTGGCCCGACTCAGCGTGCCCGCGGGCCTGAGCTCCCTGGCGTTTCTCAACCTCAATGACAATGCCCTGACCAACCTTACCCTGCCGCCCGATTTGCAACAGTTGATCGGACTTTTTGTGGCGAACGATCCGCTCACGTCCCTGGTCCTGTCCGAACCGTTGGCGAACACGGGGCTCGCCAGTGTGGTGGACTCATTGCAGCACCAGGGCATCCCGGTTTATATCTACCCCCTGACGGTGCAACTTACCTTGCCAGAGCAGCAGCCCGTCGGCGCCTTCCGGTTTGGCATCACCGGACCGCCCGGTGTTTACGCGGTTTATGACTCGACCAATGTGAACGCCTGGGTGCCGTTGAATTTTGTGAACAATCCGCTCGGTGGGATTCTCGTCCTGGACCCGGAGGTGCATCTTTCACTCCAGAAGTTTTACCGGGCGCTGCTCCAAGCGCCGCCCCCAAACATGGTGTTCCTGCCGCCGGGCAACTTTCTCATGGGCAGCCCCACCAATGACCTGGACAGTTCGAGCGACGAGCGACCCCAGACCAGCGTCACGTTGACGCATGGCTTCTGGATCGGAAAATATGAAGTGACCCAGGGCGAATACCTCTCGCTGATGAACACCAACCCCAGTTATTTCCCCGGCGACCTGACCCGGGCCGTTTCCAGCGTGAGCTGGTATGACGCCACCAATTACTGCGCCCAGCTCACCGCCCGCGAACTTGCGGCCGGGCACATCGCCCCCGGCAGTCATTACCGGTTGCCGACCGAAGCCGAATGGGAATATGCCGCGCGCGCCGGTAGCACCAACCGCTTCAGTTATGGCGACGACCCCAATTATGCCAGCCTGCCGGACCACGCCTGGATTTTCTCCAATGCCGGCCTCATGGTGCATCCCGTGGGCCAGAAACTGCCCAATCCCTCCGGGCTTTACGACATGGAAGGCAATGTGTGGGAGTGGTGTCAGGACTGGTATGGCCCGTTGCCGGGCGGCAATCAGATTGACCCCACCGGACCGGTTACCGCAGCGAATGGCCTGAAAGTTATGCGGGGCGGGGCGTACGATTACTTTGACTCCGACTGCCGCTCCGCCCGCCGGCTTTATTATACCGCAAGTTCATTTTTTACCGATACCGATCTGGGCTTCCGCGTGGTGCTGGTGGCGGAATGACTTTGCCATCTTTGCGTTTTTATAAAACCCCAACCCAACTGACATGTATCAAAAAGAAAACCTGACCCGAATCAAGCAAATGAATGAACTCGCACCGGAAGCCATGCAGGCTTTCTGGGCCTTTGACCGGCTCGCGGTGGCGCCCGGCGCCATTCCGGTGAAGTACAAGGAACTTATGGCCGTGGCCGTGGCGCTCACCACGCAGTGCCCGTATTGCATTGAAATCCACAGCGCCAACGCCCGAAAGGCCGGCGCCACCGCCGCCGAATTGACCGAGGCGGGCGTGGTGGCCGCGGCGTTGCGGGCGGGCGCGGCCATCACCCACGCCACCCATGCGCTGCCGGGTTGAGGGATTACGCCGTCGGCGCGGGGAAAGTCTGGCGGGCCAGTTCGCGCCAGGGCGGCAACCGGTCCTGCACCTTCAAGGCGGTGAGATAGATATCGTCGAACCCGGCAATGGGCATGGGGCGGTCAATTTTGGACTGCTCGCCCTCCAGCACGTCGGCCGCATGCACGGCGGCCAGCGGACCGAATACGCGCATGTCGCTGTGGCGGGGAGTGTGATGAAACGCCACGGCTTCGATGATGGTGGCGGGCAGACCCCACAGGCCCAGCAAGTACGCCCCCACGCTGGCGTGCGTGGCGCCAAACACCGCCGTCTCCGCCGCGCCGAGCGAAACCTGTTGCTCCACGGCATGACGTTCCGCCTCCTGGTACAAATCCGGCAGGCTCGCGGCGAGCATGAGCTTGCCCACGTCATGCAACATGCCCGCGATATACGCATCCTCGGCCTCGGCGGCCGGCGCCCCCTCGTGTTCCATCAGGGCCCGGGCCAGCCGCGCGCAGCGCAACGCATGGGACTCAAATTGCTCGATCGAAAAACCTTTCACCTGGTGGTCGAAGCTCGAGAACACATGCACCGAGAGCACCAGCGACCGCACCGTGCCCGTGCCGAGATATTGCACCGCCTCCAGCGGATTCGAAATGGTGCGCGCCAGCCCGAACGCCGCCGAATTGACGATGTGCAGCATCTTGGCGGTCATGGCCGGATCCCGCGCCACAATTTCGGCGATGCGTTCGATGGCGGGCGATTCCGTGGCCAGTTCCTCCATGATCTCCAGGTAATTCGCCGGGAAGCTCGGCAGCGAGCCGAAGCGGCCCACCAGCGCCTTGACCTTGGGGTCCATCAGGAACTTGTCCAAATTGCAAATCCGCACCAGCGCCTGGCGCAGGGTTTCCAGCTTCACCGGCTTGGGAATGAACTGATGGGTGTCGCCCAACGAGCGGGCAATTTCCTGCTGGTCGCGCATGCCCGAGAGCACCACGCGCGAGGTGTGGGGATGTTGCTCCCGCACCTTGGCCAGCAGCTCCAGGCCCGTCATCTCCGGCATGCGCAGGTCCGTGACCACCACATCGAACGTCAGGCGCTCCATCAATTCCAGCGCTTGCCGGCCGCTGTTGGCGCTGCGCACCTCCCAGTTGCGGCTCTCGGCCTTCAGGACCGTCGCGTACACCCGCGCCAGCGTGGGGTCATCATCCACAAAGAGAATGCGCTTGGGCGCGTAGGCCGAATATGAATCTGCAGGTTCCATGCAACGTGCTAATAATTCCCTGAATTTGATTAATTTTCAAACAAATGTGGCGGGACTTTGGGCCATCCCGCCCGTCACCAAACCCGGGCGGGGTCAAGGTGGCCTGCCGCCGGCAATTCTCATAACCTTTTTTTGTCCAAAATGATGTGCGCTGATGCTGCCCGCCGAGGGTTGGCCCCGGCGGGGGGATTGCCTGCAATGCGGGTGGCCCCGCAGCAGGGAGCGCCGCCAATTCCTTCCGGGCTCGACGCCCGGGAAACCCACTACAAACGTCCGCTTATGATTACTGTTATCACCCGTTTTCCCCTGCCGGTCGGAGTGCCCGCCGCGCAGATTCGCGCCGGCTACGAACACGTCGCCCCGGCGTTTCGCAACATCCCGGGCCTCATCCGTAAACAATTCCTGCTGTCCCCCGACGGCCGGACCGGTGGCGGGGTTTATCTGTGGTCCGACGAAGCCGCCGCGCGGGCCTTTATGGAAGGCAAAGTGGCGCCAATGATCCGCGAAAAGTTCAAGGTGGAACCGCAGATCGAATATTTTGAATCGCCGGTTATTGTGGAGGGTTGAGCCGCGGTAATGGGAGTAATGTGGTCGGGCCGTCAGCCCTTATCATTGTCCGGTTTCGGTTCGGGCTTGGCGCCATTCTTAGCCTTGCCGACCCTATTGCAGAAACCATGCGGGAGATCAAAATATTTTGTCCGAAATGCCAGTGGGAGCCGCGTCCGCTGGACCGGTGGATGTGCTATCCCGGCTGCAAACATCTCTGGAATACGTTCGACACCTGCGGCGTGTGTCCACTGTGTGGCAAGAACTGGGAAGATACGATGTGCCCGGCCTGCCATCGCTGGTCGCGCCATGCGGAGTGGTATCACGAACTCACCCCTGCCAAGCAGCGGGAGGAGCTGGCCGACGGTCCGCCCGTCCCTGCCACCGGCCTATAGGAACCGCCCCGGCGTAAAGCGGGGCGATGTGAGGCTTGAATCGATTCTACCTTGCGCGTCGTTATGCGCGCCTTGGGCAGCGTGCTCTTGCCGGCGTACACGGCATTTTGCCGGGTTCCTGCGCAAAGGTGCCGGAGCGGGTGCTTTTTCGCCTGCCAGCCGGGTGGGGTTTCCCGAGCTTCGCATTTGCCGGGCTGCGCCCATTCATGTTCAACAGCAGTGAATCTTAAATCGTAGTGCAAGGCGGTTTGGTCCCTTGCTGCGGCTGCGGCGGAGGTGTAAGAGGAACCTCAAGTCCCCAATTCGACAGGCCTTCGGGCCAGGAAGGATTCCAATGCGTCATTGGCGGACCAAACGTTTTCCAAACCGGCCGGGTAGTGGGGATGCAGGCTGCTTTCAAGGACCGGCATCCGGTTTTTTTCACGTCCGGGCGGCATTAACCTCGCGGCCCATCGCCCGCCGCGAAGGTGTGGTGACTTCGTCTGATCCCGTTCGGAACTGAGGTCGCCTGTGGGGCCAACCCGCAACCGGGCTCGTAGCGTTTAATCAGGAACCACCCTATGAAAACCAAACGAATCGGATGTCTTTTCCTGCTGGCCATCGGGACCCTTTGGTGCGGCTTATTGCCAGCGGTGCTGGCGGCCGAAACTGTCGTGGCCCCAACTCCGCCCCCCACCGCTCCTCCAGTACCCCGGCCGGCTCCCCTCCCGATGGATCAGTGGGGCGCGATTGCGGCCGCCCAATGCCAGGGCGGTGGTTTGGCCGTCGACGCCACCCCGGAAGGGGCGCGGCTGCGTTGTGAGTTTCAGCAGCTTGAAGGGGCGGCCACAACGGCAGGCTTGTGGTTGACCTCGACCGGACCCAACGGCAACCGGGATCGTTTCCGGGTGATGGCAACCGGAGTGGGGCGGGAGCCGGCACCGAACCCAGCCCTCAGGTCCCGTTCGATATCCGGCCTCCGGCTGCCCGGGGCCGGCCGCGTGGCCGTTGCCGGCCCGATGGTGCGGTTTTGCCGGAGCGGGTTGACCGAGGAATATTCCGTAAGTCTGGACGGGGTGCGACAGGATTTTGTGGTGGCCCAAGCGCCGCTTCAGATGCCGGCGGGTGAACTGGTGGTGCGTTTGTCCGTGACGGGGGCCCGGGCGGAGCCCGCCGCTTATGGCGCGCGGCTGGTGCTGAATAACTCCGGCCGGAAGCTCGCATACAGCCGGTTGCGGGTGACCGATGCGACGGGCCGGGAATTGCCGGGGCGGCTGGAGCTAACGGCGGCCCGGCAGAGCCCGGCGGTTGGAGCGCCCGCCGGGTGTGGCAGCCGGCCGGCCGGCCCCGACGCCGCGCTGGCCATTTTGGTGGATGACCGGGACGCGGTCTACCCCGTGCGCATTGATCCGACGTTCAGCGACGAAAACTGGACCAGCATGAATTCCGGCGTTCCCGGCGCCAACGGCCCGATCCACGCCACGGTGGTGGATGGTTCGGGAAATCTCTACGCCGGGGGCAATTTCACCTTTATCGGAAATGTGGCCGCCAACAACATTGCCAAATGGGACGGCAACCATTGGGCGGCGCTCGGTTCCGGAGTGAACGGCGAAGTGGACGCGCTCGTAGTCTCCGGCGCCAACCTGTACGCGGGCGGCTCATTCACGAAAGCGGGCGGCAGCGCAGTCAATTTTATCGCCAAATGGAATGGCAGCGCTTGGACGGCACTCGGGTTGGGCCTGAGCACCACCGTCAATGCGTTGGCGGTGTCCGGCCAGACCCTGTATGTGGGCGGCATGTTCACGACGGCCACCAACAGCGGCGGCGCGTCCGTTTCGGTCAGCAAGATCGCCAAATGGGACGGCAGCAACTGGGCGCCGCTGGGTGTGGGGGTGAACTACTATGTGTCGGCACTGGTGGTGTCCGGCCCGGACTTGTATGCGGGCGGCCTGTTTACCAAGGCGGGGGGCAACGCCGCCAGTCATGTGGCCAAGTGGGACGGGACCAGTTGGACGGCGCTCGGTTCCGGAGCGGCCGGCCTGGTGATGACGTTGGCGGGGTCCGGCACCAACCTGTATGCCGGGGGCAGTTTCACGACGGCAGGCGGTACCGCGGCCAACTACATCGCCAGATGGGATGGCAGCAGTTGGTCGGCCCTGGGCCCGGGCGTGGATAATTATGTGTATGCCCTGGAAGTGGCCGGCACCAACTTGTACGCCGGAGGGCATTTCGCGACGGCCGGCGGGACCGCAGTGAATCAAATCGCCAGATGGGACGGGACCAGTTGGTCCGCGTTTGGATCCGGAACGGGCGGCTCGGTGATGGCGTTGGCGGTGTCCGGCCCGACCCTGTATGTGGGCGGCGTCTTCATGAGCGCGGGCGGCGGCGCGGCCAACGCGATCGCCCAATGGAACGGCACCGGTTGGGCGGCGCTGGGTTCGGGAATGAACGGCGAGGTGACGGCGCTGGCCGTGTCCGGTGCCACTGTGTATGCGGGCGGTTATTTCACAATGGCCGGCGGCAGCGCGGCCAGCTACATCGCCAAGTGGGATGGCCGCAACTGGTCGGGTCTCGGTTCAGGAATGAACGGCGAGGTGTCGGCGCTGGCGGTGTCCGGCACCAATTTGTACGCTGGCGGAAGTTTCTCGACCGCCGGTGGCATTGCGGCCAACTACATCGCCCGGTGGGACGGGAGCAATTGGTTTTATCTTGGGTCGTCGCCGGTGAATCAGGGGGTGGGCGGTCCCGTTTATGCGCTGCTGGCGGCGGGCCCCAACCTGTATATCGGGAGCAGCGGCGTGGTGATGTGGAATGGCACCGGATTTCTGCCGCTGGGCGCGGGAGTCAACAACCCCGTGCATGCGCTGGCGCTGGCCGGCACCAATTTGTATGTGGGCGGCAGTTTCTGGATGGCGGGGACCAACGCCGCGAATGACATCGCCAAGTGGGACGGGAACAATTGGACGCCGCTCGGCTCGGGAATGAACGCCTATGTGGCGGCACTGGCGGTGGTGGGCACGAACTTGTATGCAGGTGGCCCCTTTACCACCGCGGGGGGCAACCCCGCCAACCATATCGCCAGGTGGGATGGCAGCAATTGGGTGGCGCTTGGTTCGGGCCTGAACACCAACGTGTATGCACTGGCAGTGGCGGGCCCCGATTTGTATGTGGGCGGCGGATTCACAAACGCCGGTGGCGGCGCCGCCAACCACATCGCCAAATGGGATGGAAACAACTGGACGGCGCTTGGCTCGGGAGGAGACAGCACCGTGCTGGCGCTCGCGTCGTCCGGCGCGAACCTCTATGCGGGAGGCGATTTCATGACCGCGGGTGGGAAAGTTTCGCCCTACATCGCCACCGTCCAGGTAGCCGACGTGCCCGGGGTGGTGGCCATCATCACCACGGACACGGCATTTGGTTTCACGAACGGCGTTTTTGGCTTCAACGTCTCCGGTCCTTCCGGCTCCAATGTGGTGATTCAGGCCAGCGCCAACCTGCAAACCTGGACGCCGCTGCGTACCAATACGCTCGGCAGCGGCCTGAGTCACTTCTCCGATCCCCAGTCGGTGACCAACCGCCCGCGTTTCTACCGGGCCTTGCTCACCCCATGAAGCCGGGAGCCAGACCCGAAAATCAGGCGCTCGCGAGTGCCGGCCGGTTTTTGGCCGGGCACTTTTGCCGGCAGAGCGGGCGGGGGGCAAGCCCGGACGTGTGTTGGACAAGAATGACGCAGAACAAACCGGCAAGGGGATGTAACCTGCCATTCAATTGAAACCAAACCGCTGCGTTTCGCGTCGCCCGGCGCGAAAATTTTCCGATCCGGCTGGAGTTTTTGGGCGTTCCAATTGGGTCCAGGTTATGAAAGTGCTGCTCCTGCTGGGCGTCCTGATTTTTGTGACCGGAACGGCTTCACGGGCTCAAACCCTGCGCATTAGCTCGTTCACCCCGGATGGGACGCTGACCTGGACCAGCGATACGAGCAACCTCTTTTGCGGGATAGAATTCAAGGAATCCCTGGCGGACGATTGGGCGCCGGCCCCGGCCCCGTTCTGGAACATCGAAACCTCGAGCCAAACCAATTCCGCCCGGGTTCCGGCCTCGGTCATGGCGGGAGCCTCCCTGTTTCTGCGGGTCGTCGGTTCGGCCAGCCGCCTTCGCGGAGGCGAAACCTACGATGTGGATTTGAATGGCCTCCCGCGGTTCGCCGCGAGCAATTACATTGAGCTCTCGAAGATTCAATCGATTTCCCGGTTCCGGTCGGGGCTGGGACATGACTACTCGGACGACTTTGAATCCTGCCGGAGCATGAAGCATTACTTTGTTCCCCGGAGCGGGGTGGACCGTTCCGGCATCCAGATTTTTTCCCCGGTCGGAGGGACCGTCTTTCGCATGGAACCCGAACAGACGGCCAACTCCGGGGTCCAGGTGTGGCTCAAATCGTCCGAATATCCGGCCTTTTATTTTGTCCTTTTCCACATGAACCCGCTGGCCGGGTTGAGTCCCGGGGCTGCGGTCACCGCCGGGCAGAACCTGGGGACGCACATCAATTCGGACGTGGTCTTGTATTCGGATATTGCGGTGCGCGTGGATACGCCCACCGGACTGAAGTTGGTCTCGTATTTCGAGGTGATGACCGACACGCTGTTCAGTGCCTACCAAAGCCGCGGGGTCAGCACTCGCAGTGCGTTGATCATCACCCGCGAAGCGCGCGATGCGGATTCCCTGACGTGCAACGGCGAAGAGTTTCTGAACGGCGGCAGCATTGCAAACCTGGTGGATTTGAACTGAAGAAACTCCTTCGCCGGAGCTTCCGGCTCGTCCACAAAAAGCAAACCCGGAAGCCAGTTGCCTGACTTCCGGGGAGATCTGTAACGGCACCCGCGGGTGCGGCGGCGGTCACTGTCCACCGTTACCAATTAACGGCGGGCCTTGGGCAGCGCGCTCTTGCCGGCGTACACGGCGCTGGCACCGAGTTCCTGTTCGATGCGCAGGAGCTGGTTGTACTTGGCCAGGCGGTCGGAGCGGCTCAAGGAGCCGGTCTTGATCTGGCCGCAGTTGGTAGCCACGGCGATGTCGGCGATGGTGGCGTCCTCGGTTTCGCCGGAACGATGGCTGAGCACGGCGGTGTAGCCGTTGAACTGCGCGAGCTGGACGGCGTCCAGCGTCTCGGTGAGGGAGCCAATCTGGTTCACCTTCACGAGAATGGAGTTGGCGGTGCCGGTATCAATGCCCTTCTTGAGGAATTTGACGTTGGTGACGAACAGATCGTCGCCGACGAGTTGGACGGTGTTGCCGATCTTGTCGGTGAGCAGCTTCCAGTGCTTCCAGTCGCCTTCGGCGCAGCCGTCCTCAATGCTGACGATGGGGTAGTCCTTGACGAGCTTGGCGTAGAAGTCCACGAGTTCGACGCCGGTGATGGTCTTGCCGGTGCTCTTCTTGAAGGTGTAGGTGCCGTTGCCGTTGTAGAATTCGGAGCTGGCGACGTCGAGGGCGAAGAAGATGTCCTTGCCGAGTTTGTAACCGGCGTCGGCCACGGCCTTGCTCATGGAGTCGAGCGCGTCTTCCACGCTGTCGAGCTTGGGCGCGAACCCGCCTTCGTCACCCACGGCGGTGCTGAGGCCGCGCTTCTTCAACACGGCCTTGAGGGCGTGGAAGATTTCGGTGATGGCGCGCAGGCCTTCGCTGAAGGTGGGCAGGCCGTGCGGCATGATCATGAATTCCTGGAAATCTATGGGGGCGTCGGAGTGGGCGCCGCCGTTGATGACGTTGGCCATGGGCACGGGGAGGACCTTGGCGTTTGTGCCGCCGAGATAGCGGTAGAGGGCCAGGTTCTTGGAGGCCGCGGCGGCCTTGGCGGTGGCGAGCGAAACGGCGAGGATGGCATTGGCCCCGAGCTTGGACTTGGTTTCGGTGCCGTCGAGGTCGAGCATGATCTGGTCCACGCCCACCTGGTCGCAGGCGCATTGGCCGACGAGGGCCTTGGCGATCTTGGTGTTCACGTTGGCCACGGCCTTCTGCACGCCCTTGCCGAGGAAACGCTTTTTGTCGCCGTCGCGGAGTTCGATGGCTTCATGTTCGCCGGTGCTGGCGCCGCTGGGAACGGCGGCGCGCCCGAGGGTGCCGCAACAAAGCTTGACGTCCGCCTCGACGGTGGGGTTGCCGCGCGAGTCGAGGATTTCGCGCGCCTGGATTTCAACGATTTTGCTCATAAATAATTTTCAAATTTTGGAATGCCAAACCAAGCCGGTATGATAGAAGCCGGGCCGCGTGAGTCAAGGCGGCGTTGGGCTTGCGGGGGCGGTTTGCCGCCTTTAAAGGCAGGCTAAAGCTGCGGTTGCGCCAGGGTAATACCCGGGGCGCGGCGGCGGGGGGCAGTTTCGCGCCGGGGGGCAATCTGCTATGTTACCGGCATGAAGGAAACTGGGGCATCGCCGGCCCGGCCGGAGTATCGGATTGAACTGGATTTGCGGGAGTTGAGCCAGTTGTTCAACACCATGGACCCCGCCCCGTTTCCGGAGAAGGACCTGGACAGCGACGCGGAGGAGTTCATCGTGAGCTGGGCGCGGGAATTTCCGCTGGCGGCGCCGGTGGCGTTGCGGGTGCATCTGCACGAATTCCCGGCGGGGGTGGAACCGCAGCAACTGATAGCGCAAGGGGTCCACCATTATTTCGCTTACCGGGCGCGACTGACGCGGCTGGAATTGCGCCGGCTCTTCAAGGAAGGCCGGCAGACCCTGGTCATTGGGGTGGGGTTTTTGCTGGGATGCCTGATGGCCAGTCACGTGCTGCCCCGCACGGCCCCGGGCACCTTTGTGGAACTGGCGCGCGAGAGCCTGACCATTGCCGGTTGGGTGGCCATGTGGCGGCCCATGCAGCTTTACCTGTACGACTGGTGGCCGGTACGCCAGCGCTGGCGGTTGCATGAAAAGCTGAGCCGCATGCCGGTGGAAGTGCGGAAGGCGGGCGCCACCTCAAAAGCGCACCCTGCCGAGGGTGGCGGATAAGCATGGAAGCATTGCGTCAGCGGTTGCCGGGCAATTTTCATTGTCAGCGGCGGGAGGGTGGCTTAAAACAACAGCGGCAATGGAGTTTGCCTTCCCCCAAGGGAAAACTGCCTGACCGGTTCAGCGCTGATAACTCCTACTTGGGCGGGCGGCCGGAGGGTCGCCTGACAAAGGGACGGCATTTTGCCGATCCTCCCCGGAAGGAAGTTTATGCTGAGTTATCTGTGGATTGGATTGGGCGGAGCGCTAGGCAGCATGGGCCGGTACTGGCTCGGCGGTCTGGTGTCGGATCGGGTGGGAGAGACCTTTCCCTGGGGCACGTTGACGGTGAACATCGCCGGCTCATTTATCATCGGGTTGCTGGGCGCGCTGGTCAGCGCCGAGGGCCGGATGGACCCGCAATCCCGCGCGTTTGTGACCCGGTTTCTCATGGCCGGGGTTTGCGGCGGGTTCACCACCTTTTCCTCATTCAGCCTGCA
>DATJIU010000049.1:0-7838 GCA_035492855.1 Dongiaceae bacterium
CTGCCTGGCCGGCATTGGGGGACGGGTGAAGCCCCTGCTGAACCGGGCGGAGCAAGCCGCTGAAATCGTGGTAATTGACGGTTGTCCGTTAAATTGCGCCCGGCATACGCTGGCCCTAGCCGGATTTCCGCGGGTACAGCATCTGGAATTGCACCGGCTGGGGCTGCGCAAGGGCAATTGCCCCGTCACCGCAGAAAATATCGCCGCCGCCGTGGCGGCAGGTGCGAAGCTCATCCAATCCTTCAATCCAATCCAGGAGACAACGACATGAACCCTATCGCGAAACCTTCGATGCCCGGCATAAAAACCACATTTGCCCAACGCCGCCTGGCCCGGGAATGGAAAACGGTTACAGCCATGATTCACATCTATTGCCGCGATCAGCACGGCGGCGCTTTGTGCTCCGAATGTGAAGCCTTGAAACACTACGTCAGCCTGCGCCTGGACCGGTGCCGCTTTGGCGTGGAGAAGCCTACCTGCGCCAAATGCCCGGTCCATTGCTATCAAAAGGACCGCCGGGAGCAGATCAAGGCCATTATGCGTTACGCCGGGCCCAAAATGCTCTGGGAACATCCCTGGCTCAGCCTGTGGCATCTGCTGGACGGTTGGTTCCGGCGAGCCGACCTCGTGGAGCCCCACTCAAAATCAACCGCATCGGCCGGTTGCCGGGGCACCGCCGCGCCTGCCGCGCCCGGCGTCAGTCACCAAACAGCTTCTTGAGCGTATCGCGGGCGGCGGCTTCGCGGGCGTTGACTTCGTTTTTGGGCACCCATTTGCGGCGGACAAAGTCGAAGTATTCGCAGAAATTGCCGACGTGCTTTTCGAGCACGGGTTCAGCGCGGCGTTCGCGGCATTGCTGGGCCACGCGCGGGTCGTAGCTCAGGCAGTTGAGGCACACGCGCAGATCGGCGCGGCATTTCAGGCAGGTTTCGCCGCGGCCGGGCAGGCCGGCGATGGTCCATGGTTCGCCGCAGTTATGACAATGTCGGGTCATAAAGCAGGAATTTTGAATCAAGCGGTGCGAAAAGCAAACCGGGAAATTTCCGTGACGAACGGCTCCGGATTTTCCGGGGTGACGACCACGGTCCGGCCGGCAAATTGCAGCACGACCGTCTGCTGCAAGTTCGTGGCGAAAGCCCGGTAACTGCCCAGCTTCCGGTTGCGGTACCAGCCGGTGATGGAGAACATGCCGCCGTTGCCCCACAGCCGGATGCTCCCGCGCATGGCTTCGGGGAGGAACTCGGCGGATTGCAAGCCGGTTAGAGGCAACCGCGTGGTCCAGAGCAGCCGCTCAATGGCCAGCACATTGGGTTCAATGCGGTACCCCCGAACGGTGAACAGAGCAGCGATCAGCACAATCCCCCAATACAATCCGCCCACCAGCAGCCAGTCCCGGTGTCCCTGGTGGGCCGCAAAATACACCGTGCCGGGAATGATGAATCCCAACGCCACGCAAAACCATGAAACATACCGTAAGGCCTTGCCCCAGGTCGCCCGATAAGTGCTGCCAGCCATAATGCGACTTCGGTTTAGGCCGAATTGCCGCGGTTGTCGAGCGCGTTCCCCGCTTTCCCCCTTGCGCTGGCTGATGCATTCCATTAGCAAGAGCGCGACCCGATGAAGAAAATCCTGGCTCCCTTGTTCTGGTTCGCGCTCGCGTTGCTGGGCGCGTGGGCTTATTTCACCCTGGCCACCCGGCGCGGGGAACCGGTGAACTCCGTTTATATCCTGACGGCAGCACTCTGCACCTATGCCCTTGGCTACCGGTTTTATTCCAAATGGATTGCCGCACGGTTGCTGGCGCTGAACGACCGCCGGGCCACGCCATGTGCGACGCATGACGACGGCAAGGATTTTTGTCAGACCAACAAATGGATTGTGTTCGGCCATCATTTCGCGGCGATTTCCGGTCCCGGCCCGCTGGTGGGGCCGGTGCTGGCAGCACAGTTCGGTTACCTGCCGGGCGCCTTGTGGATTCTCATCGGTGTGGTGTTGGGCGGGGCGGTGCAGGACTTCGTGATTCTGTTCTGCTCCCTGCGCCGCAATGGCAAATCACTCGGGCAGATGGTGCGCGAGGAGTTAAACTCTACGGCGGGCCACATTGCGATGCTCGCCATCCTGGCCATCCTCGTCATCCTGCTGGCGGTATTGGCCCTGGTGGTGGTGAATGCGCTGGCGGAAAGTCCCTGGGGCATTTTCACCGTGGGCGCCACCATTCCCATCGCCATGCTGATGGGCGGTTACCTGCGCTACTGGCGCGTGGGCAAGGTGCTGGAAGCCTCAGCCGGCGGCGTGGTGCTGCTGTTGCTGGCGGTGTGGGGCGGACGCTATGTCCACCTGAACCCGGACCTGGCCCACAGCTTTACTTTCAAGGCGCTGCCGCTGGCATGGACCCTCATCTTTTACGGGCTGGCGGCCAGCATTTTGCCGGTGTGGCTGCTGCTCGCCCCGCGCGACTACCTGAGCACTTTCATGAAGCTCGGCACCATCTTCGCCCTGGCCGGCGGCATTTTTCTGCTGCTGCCCAATTTGCAGATGCCCGCGCTGACCGAATTCGCGCATACCGGCGCAGGCCTGGTGTTCGCCGGCAAGGTTTTTCCGTTTTGCTTTATCACCATTGCGTGCGGGGCCATCTCCGGATTTCACACACTCATCGCCAGCGGCACCACCCCGAAAATGATCACGCGCGAGAGTTATGCGCGCCCGATTGGCTACGGGGCGATGTGTCTGGAATCGCTGGTGGCCATCATGGCGCTCATTGCCGCCTGCACGCTGGAACCGGGGGTGTATCTTAGCATGAATGTAAAAGGCGCGGCGGCAGCCACGGCGGCCCAGGTGACCGCACTGGGCTTCCCTGTGACCGTGGACCACATGAACGCACTGGCCAGTCAGATTGGCGAGACCACGCTGTTTGGCCGGGTCGGCGGCGCGCCCACGTTGGCGGTGGGCATGGCGCACATTTTTTCCGGCGTGGTGGGCGGAAGCGGATTGGACCTCTGGTATCACTTTGCCATCATGTTTGAGGCGCTGTTCATTCTCACCACCATTGATGCCGGCACGCGAGTGGGCCGTTACCTGCTCCAGGATTTGCTCGGCCATTTCTGGAAACCGCTGGGCGCCACACACGACCTCAAGGCCAACCTCGCGGCGAGCAGTTTGCTGGTCCTGGGCTGGGGCTACTTTCTGGTGCAGGGTGTGCGCGATCCGCTGGGCGGCATCAACTCGCTGTGGCCGCTGTTCGGCATTGCCAACCAGATGCTCGCAGCCATCGCACTGTGCCTGGCCACCACGATCATTTTGAAAATGCAACTGGCGGGTAAAGGCTCTGTGGCAGCGGCTGAAATGAATGATGCAGAACCGTCGCCTGTTATGCCCCCGAGAAAGGGGCGGCCCATCTTTGCGCTGGTGACCTTGATTCCACTGGCGTGGCTGCTGGCCGTGACCTTCACCGCCGGGGCGGAAAAAATCTGGCACCCGGATCCGAAGATCGGTTTTTTTGCCGCCGCCCAGGCCGCAGACACGAAACGAGAGCAACTGCGCACCAGTTTGGCGGAAGCCTCCACCGATGCGTTGACCACCCAGAACAAGGAAATCACCCAACTGACACGGCAGGCCTTTAATTTTCGGTTGGATGCCGCAGTGACGCTCACCTTCCTGGTCATGGTCTCGGCCATTCTGCTCATCAGCATCCGCGAATGGCTGTTGCTGCTGGCGCGGAAGAAACTGGCGGAGTTGCGTGAAACCCCGCCGACCTGGCTGCCAGAGTATGCCGTGGGAGAAGGCCGACCGCTCCGCATCCTGGGCTGGCTGGCGCTGGCGGTGGCCCTGGCCCGCGAGTTGTCCGGCGAAGCCCAGCTCGAACGCGCCCGCCAGCAGGTTTGCACCTGCCATGAAGCCCCGGCCAAAACGCCGGAAGTGCTCTACGTGCAAACCACGGAAGAACGCTTCAACGGCGTGCGCCGATGTTGTTGATGATTGCCGGTTGCCGATGTTAGCATAGTCCCGGGCTTAAGCCTCTGTCGGCAACGGCAACTTAATCATGAAACTCGGAATTTACGGCGGTTCGTTTGACCCGGTGCATTGCGGCCACTTGCTGGTGGCGCAGGCGGCGTTGGAGGAGCTGGCCTTGGACCGCCTGGTTTTTATTCCCGTGGCGCAATCGCCTTTCAAGCCGGGACACCAACCGGCGCCGGCCGCCGCGCGGCTGCGCTGGCTGCGCCTGGCGCTGGCCGGTCAGACCCGTTGCGAGGTGGACGATCAGGAAATCCAACGCGGCGGTGTATCGTACACGGTGGACACTTTGCGCGAGTATGCGGCGCGATTTCCCGAGGCAGAACTGTTTTACCTTATCGGAGCGGATAACGCCCCGCTGCTGGCGCAATGGCGCGAAGCGGCGGAACTGGCGCGGCTGGCGGAATTTGTGGCCATCCCGCGGCCGGGTCAACCGGCCCCCGTCTTCCCCGCCCCGTTCCGGGGCCGCACGTTGCACGGGTTTCCTTTTGGCGTGTCCTCGTCGGAAATCCGGGCCCGGGTCCGGGCCGGACTGTCTTTGACTGCGCTCGTGCCGCCAGCGGTGGCGGAAGCCATCCAGGGCGCAAATTGCTACGTTTGAGGCCGTCCTACCCCGGTGGCCTGCCAGGCGGGCGCAGTTGCCAGCCTAGAATTTAATGGTGTTTATTGCCGGGGTTTCGTGTTTAATCCGGCCTGCAACTGATTGACTATGGATTCAAGAAAACTCGCCCAACTCTGCCGGGAACTCGCGGACAACCGCAAGGCCGAGAACATTGTCGTGCTGGATGTCCGCAAAATTTCGTCGATTACCGACTATTTTGTGATTGCCTCGGGTTCCAGCGAGCCGCATCTGCGGGCGATTGTGGATGAGCTTACTGACAAGCTGCGCACCGAGCACGGCATCAGCGCCCGCGCCACGGATGGCAACATCCGCGCCTCATGGCAGGTGCTGGATTTCTTTGATGTCATTGTCCATGTCATGCGTCAGGACGTGCGGGACCATTATGATCTCGAAGGGCTGTGGGGGGATGCGCCCCGGGTGAAGCCGCCAGCAGCGCGAAAAAAGGCCGCCAAGAAAAAAAGCGAATAACCTCTCACCAAGCTGAGCCGGGACGGCATCGGGTAATGCCAAGCGTTTCCTGTCAATTCCCCGGCCAACCCACAGCTCCAGTCACACCTTGGGCGGCGTCTCGGTGGAGGCCTTGAGCATTTCGTCCACGACCTTTTTGAAGTCTTCCAGGCCGGTGGCAGGGATGATGATGGAATCGCGGCGGCCGCCCACATCTTCGGTGATGCGCAGAAATCGCCCACGGGGATTTTCGCGGAGGGTAATAATGAACGTCTTGCGCTCGACCTGGATTTTCTCGGTCTTCAGCGTTTCCTCAGCCACGGGAGGTTTGGAAGAAAAACCCGGCGGCCGGCTCCCATAGGGGGATCGTTCGTTTGAAATCATAGCGCTGTCCTTTGCTACCCTTGCGGGCTCATGATTTACTTCCGCCCTATGAAACTCCGCCTCTAGGCGGGTTTTGTCAACCCCGCAATCTCAGAGTTCCGGGGTCTGCTGATTGCGCCGGTTGGGAGCGATACGCCAGAAATAAACGAGTAACCCGGCGGTTACCAACAGGTTCGCCCCCTGGGACACCCCGTGCCAGATGCGAAAGCTGAAGGTGGCCCGGGCGCGCAGTGCGGGCGTTTGCGCCCAGTACATGGTCTGGTGCAACTGTCGCAGGTGGGGCTGCATGACCCCCCCCCCGAGCAGGATCAGGGCGGCGAGCACCGCCCATAAGCCGCGGGTGAATTTGGTCAGGCGGCGGCCAAGATACAGCCATTCCGCCAGCAGATGTGCCAGCGCCAGGGACGCGCACACGTAGTGCAGGATGAAGTAGCGGCTCAAAAAAATTTCCGCCGCCTGCCCGGCATAGTAACGGTGCTTCAGCGCGGCGATCATCTCCGGCGAAAAAAAAGCCGGACCGCCGAAGAAAGTGACGAAAATGGCCGCGCCAAACCAGATGGCCGCATTGGTCACCCCCAGAAATCTCAGGAAGGAGATCATTGGGGCTATCGTAGAAAAATATCGCGGTCGTGCAAGCCACGATTCCCGCTCCGGTCGAAAACCGGCGAGACCGGGATCCGGTGCGCCGGTGACAGGCAAACTTAATTGGCAGCCTGGATCTGGAAAAACACCGCCGGCTCGGTGCCCAACGGCACGGCCAGTTGCATGACGCCATTTGTGCCCGGCAGGGCCACGCTCCATGGCTGCCAGTCCACGAGATTGGTGGACCAGAACGCCTGATACGATACCCCGGGGATTCCACTCCACTGCAACAGCAGGCCGGTGTCGTTCACCGCGGATACCACCGCGGGCGCAACGGTTGATACCATCAGATAATTTTGACCCGACACCGGCGCCATCACATCCGCGTAAATTAACCGGCCCGGCACAAAAGCATTGGTATCCAACACCGGCGTCACGAAACCGCTCCAGCCCAGTGACACACCGATGGAGTAATTCCCGTTCGCATCCGTGGTCGCCGCCGCCCCCTCCGGTTCGGCTTGGAGCATCACCCCCGCTACCGGCAACCCGGCGGCATTTGTCACCGTTCCGGAAATGGTCGGCAGGTCGAGGGTGAAGTAATTGGTAAAGGGTTGCGCCAGAGGTTGACCAAACAGGTTGATAATTCCTTGCCCAACCTCCAGCCGATAATCACCCGATAAATTCTGCGGGGGAAAACTCACCCGAATTGTGGAAACTCCCACCAGAGTGCTGGTGAGATCGGATTCCGCAACGCGCCCCAGCGGAGTGTACACCCCAAAGGCCGCTTCCGAAACGGAGGCCGCATCCACGACTTCATTGAAAGTCACATCCACCGACGCAACGACATTGTTGACGGTTCCGGTAGGTGTGGCGGTCTGCACTTGGAATTCGGCCAGATTGGTCGTGAAATAATACGTTCCCAGCGCGCCGGCATTGGCTCCGGAGCCGCCGGCCACGCTCATCTGTCCGGCAAATTCATTCGTCGGGATATAAAGGGCAATGCGCCCGCCGCCGCCGCCGCCGCCGCCCAACAACTCGCCATCACCCCCCGTGGCCAGAATGCTTCCGGCTCCAGTGAGGGTGCGGGCCGTTACCCAAATGCTGCCCCCCGAGCCGCCACCGGAATTATCCTGCAATCCCAGGTTGCCCTTCGCGCTCAGGCTTCCGTCCACAATCAATTTGCCGCCCACGCTCAGGCGAATGGCGCCTCCACCTTCAGACCCTCCCATATAACCGTAACCTCCGATGCCCCCGCCACTGCCGCGATCAGTCGGCTGCAATGCCAGACCGTAGTTGGTGCCGCCCAGCGCCCCGGAGAGAGAATCGCCGCCCATGCCGCCATAGCCCCCACCCGCGCCTTGGGATGAAAACGAGGCGCCCCGGCCCCAACCCGCACCCTGACCCAGCCCTTTGCCATCCACCGTAATCGCGCTGTCAGCGCCGATAGTTACATCGCCCAGCACCGCCAGCGGCAGGTTCGGGTCGCTTGCCCGTGCCGTGAGCCTTCCCCCGGTGTTGAGAGTAAGATTGTTCAACGCCGCCAAGGGCGTAAGCGGAACCACAATGGCATCCCCGGCAATGGCGAGATCGAAGGGTGCAGTGGGAATGCTTAAGGAATTGCCGAGAGGAGTGTTCGTTCCTTGCAGTCTCCCGTTATCAATGAGCAACCGCCCCACCGGCGATTTCGGCGGTTTCGAGTAGATGGTTCCCGCTCCGCCCGCAATTATCCCCTCGCCTCCGGATGCGGCCAGGGTGCCGGCAAAGTTGTTGGATGGACACAAGATGGCAATTC
>DATJIU010000050.1:0-27472 GCA_035492855.1 Dongiaceae bacterium
GCTCTCGTCCGGCATTATTCCATCCGGCGTGCGCGATGTTGCCATTTTGTGATCGGACAATAAGCGTGTCCCGAAGCAAGTATTTGCCCTGTCGCATCCGGGGCGTGCCCGTTCAAAAGGACCCAAACTCGTTGAGCGGCCATCTGCGACGGCGGCGGTTGGAACTGAAGATATTCCAGGCGGAAGCAGCTCGGAGACTGAAGGTTAGCGCTCGGACGTTAAGCCTCTGGGAATGCGACCGTTTGTATCCCGCTTGGGCTTATTGGCCCCGCATAGTGGTCTATCTGGGCTATGATCCGTTCACGGATTCGAGTCTTGGCCGGCCCAAAGGCAACGAATCCTTGGATGTTGCCTTTTTAACATCCAAGCCTGCTGCAACAATGGGTCAGAAACTGTTGAAATTCCGGTTGGAAATGAGGAAAACCCGGAAACAGCTTGCCACCGAACTAGGCATCGACCGCAAAACCCTGTGGAACTGGGAATCGGGCAGACGCATGCCTTGCCAGAGCATATCGGAGAAGATTACAAGTTTGATGATGAAGAAAGTTTGAGGAGAGAATGCTCTTTCGCGGCGGCTTCCACGATAAATGACAGCAGATGTTTGTCCTCTTGTTTCTCGTCTTCGAGCCACCAGTAGGTCAGGGCCAGAGCAACGGGGCTCATCCAAATCCAGGGCGTGATTCGCACCAGGCTCGGGATCAGCACCAGCACCGCCACCACAAGCGCCCACCAGAGACATTTCGCCGGCAGGGACCAGACACCACGAATGCGGCAGCGCAGATTCATTTTGCCCTGTTCCAATTCCTCGCTGACGGTGGCCAGGCTCAAACGGGTCCAGAGGCGGGCGACGATTTCGATGTCGTGCCGGGTCCAACCCGTGTCAGTTTTGAAGCTCCAGCCCGCCTGATTAAGTTTGGTCAGAATGGCATTCAAAAACCGGTATCGGTCGCCACCCCCTGAGGACCAGTAAACCATGGTTTCCGGCGGTTCCATCCGGCAGGCTTGATGCGGCCTTTCCAGGAAAACCGGTTTGCGGTGGGACAGCAAGTTGTACCGCCATTTGAAGCGGGCCCAGCCACGGACCACCGGTTGCAGAAAAAACAACAGGCCGACCAGGGGCCGGGACCAAATCCGCCGTTTCTGCCGGGGCAGCTTCGCCTGGGCAGCGGTCATCACGCAGGTGCCGACAGAGACGCCCACACTGGCCACGGCCAGAGGCAGAAAAAAATCGAAATAGAAACCCAACACCAGGAGCGGAACGTTGACAAAGACATGATAGGCCAGCGTGGTGCATAGCAGCAGCGGTTGGACCGGGTCCGGAGCATAGAGCCGCTGGAAAAAACCGCTGCCGAAAATGCCATGGTAAATGACCGGGCCGCGCAGCAGCAGTCCGGAATAGGAGGAAGCATAGATCCGCCCATGCCAGATGCCGCCACCGAAGGAATTGAAATGCTCGGGATGTTTGCCCATCAGGAGCGCCTCGGCTTCGCCATATCCAGTCTGTTGTTTCAAATAGGCCTTGATGGTGGAACGGCGGTAATGCCAGACGAACCCTCCGGGGCTGAACCCAATCTTCAGGCCGCTGTCCTGCAATCGCCAGCATACGTCCACATCGTCCCCGGCCTTGCGGAAGAGCGGATCAAACATACCGATTTGTTCCAGCGCCCATTTGTAAAAGGCCATGTTACAGCCGGGAATGTGTTCGGCAGCGCGGTCTGTCAACATCACATGGGCCGGCCCGCCCGGTGATACCACCACGGCGGCGGCGACGCAGGAATCCTCCGGCGGCAGAAAATTGTGGCCGCCGATGCCGGCAAAATCGCCCTGTTGCAGATCATTAACCAGATGGTACAGCCAGTCTTCATCCGCGCGGCAATCATCGTCGGTGAAAGCCACAATCTCGCCCGTGGCGGCGAGAATCCCGGCATTGCGGGCGTGGGAAAGTCCCTGGTTCGCTTGGCGAATGCAGCGAACGGTCGGGAAGCGGCGGGCGATGTCCGGGGTTTGATCAGTAGAACCGTCATCCACGAGGATGACTTCATAATCCGGATAATTGAGCCGGGTGACTGATTCGAGGCAGTTCTGCAAGGTGCGGGCGCCGTTGTATGTAGCCACCACCACCGATACCTTGACGGCCTTGCGCAAGGGAAATGCCGGAGCGGCATGAAATTGGCGGCGAACCGTTTCAAAAGATTCCTTGGGCCGGCGGTCCCGGGTGGTCAGGCCAAAGCCCCAGTCTTCGATCTGCATGCCGCCGCGAAACCAGTCGTCGGTAAAACTGAAGACGACCGCCCCGGCCAGACCGCAGCGGAATACGGATTCGATTTGCCAGGCCAGAAATTCACATTTGTGGGCTTCGCCCTCACGAAGGGAATCCATCCCAAATTCGCCAAGGATCAGCGGTCGGGCATCGGCGATGGTTTGCAACCGTGCCAGGTAGGCTTCAAAGGTCTTCTGCTGATGGAGGTAAACGTTGAAGCAGACAAAATCAATATTCTCGCAATTCAGAAATTCCGTCGGCGGGAAGGAAGTGAAAGTGAAGAGCGTGTCGGGAGCAAGGCTCTTGCCCACCGCCACGAGTTCATCAATGAACTGCTCAATTGGGGTCACGCCACTCCAGCGCACGATCTCGGCCGGGATTTCATTCACCACGCTGTAGGCAAAAATGGCGGGATGATTGGCGCCGGCGCGCACCGCCTGCCGTACGGTTTCCCGGGCTTCCCGGCGCGCGGCCGCAGAATCGAGAAAGCAAAGGTGCTTTGCCCATGGGATGTCCACCAGGATTTTCAACGCGTGCCGGGTGGCGAGATCGAGAAACCAGATTGGCGGCACGTAGTAAACCCGCAGGACATTTGCGCCAAGCCGGTTGATCAATTCAAAGTCCCGGGCCGTTTGCTCCGGTGCGGGAAACATCTCTCCGGCAGCATTGGGGGCAAACGGCCCGTAGGTGATGCCTTTGACCTGAAACTTCCGGACCCCGAGACGAAAAAATTTCCCATCCACTCTCACCCGGCAGGAAGTTTCGTTGCATTTGTTCATGAAGTCGGCTTGCAGAAAGCCTGGCGGTGACAACTGCCTATTGGGGCGCGGCCTCCTGCAATGCCCCGACCAGCCGTCGCTCGGAACGCTGGCGCATCTCGTTCTTCACGCTGACATAATATTTCCAAACCAGGTCGTCCTTTCCGAGCTTGGCGGAATCTACCAGCATTCCGGTCCGCTCGAAATCACTGACCAGCGTGGCTTCACTCAAGTTCGGCAGCTCTTGGATGAGCCTTTGATACAGCCGCGCGGCCGGAACGTCCTTGCCCATGTCATGAAGCAATATGAAATCTTCGCGCCGCTCAAAATGAGCGGATTCATTGGCGATAAACTGACGCAGCACCATCACGTCGGAAAAAACCAAGACCGCCAGAACGAACAGGAGAAACCGGTTGCGGCGCAAGAATTGCATGGCGGTTAAATACGCCAGCATGCTGCATGCCGCAACTGTTTTGCCAGGAATGCGGGACAATAGATTGCGACCGTTCTTTTCGTGGGGAATTTAACACCAGGGGGGAACCCTTGCAGCTCGCCGGAAACCGTATTGGCAGATGGCGCAATTACAAACGACGAGCCCGTGCTTCCACAAAAGCAGTTATCACTAGCCCTTGCGTAGCTTTCATTTTCGAGTGGTACATTTTAGTCCACCAGAGGTAGCGGTGCCTTCCACGTTGACACGATAGAATCAAAAATGGAGCCATGATTTGACTGCATAAGTCTCCAGTTCAACGAATAATTTGACGCTCCTGTTGTCATAACCCTCTGCGAAATAATTTTTTGCGTTTTAACAAATTTTTTATAGTAAAGCTTTAGTTGTCTGTTGTATGGACCGGGTTAATATTGATTGCATTGCTGGCGGCGTTCTTGCTCTTAGCTGCCTCGGCCAGTGCAACCGGGGCATCGTCAGGGAAATCATTTGCAAGAATATGAGAAAACAGCAGATCGCGATATTCCGAGCAGACCTTTCCGGGGCGGCGTTTACCCTTATCGAGCTGTTGGTGGTTATCGCCATCATTGCCATCCTCGCCGGGATGCTCTTGCCGGCACTCGCCCGGGCCAAGCAAAAGGCCTACGCCACAGAATGTATCTCCAATTTGAAACAGGTATCCGTGGCCCTGCAAATGTATGTCGATGACAACCAGGACAAATTGCCCGGACCGGTTTGGGGCGGTGCCATGGCCAGCTATGATCAGAATTCCAGCCAGGAATTAATCTGGCACATCGCGGCCAATCTGGGCTACCCGATTCCTTCGGGCAAAACCGTGGTGGCCAAAGCATTCGTTTGTCCCGGATATCTGCACGATGCGCCGGGATTGAGTTCCGACCTGGATTCCGTGATAGGCCGTAAAGTATATCTGCTAAACGGAGACGTGGATCCAAATCTCAACCAGAAAGTTCCCCCCTTCGGTTATCCGGCGACCGGTGGCGCGGTGGAAATGGAACCGTTGAAATTTTCCGGCATTGCCACTTACGCGCCCCCGGCGCAGGTTTTTGCCATTTCTGACGTGGATCAAGCCATCCCCAGTTTGAACCCCTCAGTTTCCTGGTGGAGCGATCTGCCAAACAAGCCGGTACACGGTGAGGTGCGAAACCAGCTTTTCTTTGATTGGCACGTCGAGGCTGTACGGTGGTGATCAACGGGGCGAGCCCCATCAATTCACGTATGAATTCGAGGACACTCTCTTTTTGGCAAACGGCAGCCGTGGGGCTCTGGTTGTGGGCGGCCCTCAACCAGAGCCGGGCCGGGTCCCTGACGGGAAGTTACAGTTCCGTTGCCGCCGGGACCGATGTGAATTTGACCGCCGCCGGCAAATTGGACTGGGTGCACTGGGGGCTTTACACCGACACCAGCGTAGACCGGAAGGCCACGGTGACTCCCAGCATTGGGGATATTTCGCTCGTGGGCGACAGTAACGGTTTTCTTGCAGTCTATCAATACGCCGACAACACTAACGGTTACTCCTGGAGCGACGGCTTACCGAATGCCGGCATCACCAACACCACAACCGGTGTGTGGGCCTACTCCACCATTCCCGTGGGGTCGGGTTTTCAAATCCAGGTTCCGGCCGGTACTTCCCCGCGAACCTTGCAGGTGTATGTCGGAAGTTATAACGGCAAGGGAAAATTCACCGCCGTGCTTAGTGATGGCAGTGCGCCAGGCTTTACCAACGCCAGCAACGGCACCGTCAACAATCATGGCAACGGGCCGGGCGGGGTGTTTGCCCTCGACTACACGGCGGACTCCACCAACGCGGTGCTGACGATAACCTGGACTCTGGAAACTCTTTACGGCGCGGATGCGAATGTCACTTTGCAGGCAGCCACGCTGTCCGCCCCTGGGGCCGACAATCCGCCCTACGTCCTGCTGACATCTCCGGCGGATGGGGCGGCTTTTCCGGCGCAGTCCAATATCAGCTTCACCGCCGAAGCCCGGGACTTTGACGGCACGGTGACCAATGTGGCCCTTTATGTCGGCACCAACAAACTGGCGGATGCCACCGTCGCTCCGTACGACTTTGTCTGGACCAATGCCCCCGGCGGCCAATACCCCATCATGGTCGCGGCCACCGACGACCAGGGCGTGACTTCTTGGAGCCAGCCACGGCAATTGTTTGTATACGGCACTGGCGGCAGCGAAACCGGAGCCGTTGCCGCCGCTCCAGCGACGGTGGATCTCACTGCTGAAGGCCCGGCGGACTGGGCGCATTGGGGGTTGACCGCCAGTAATAGCTTTGACCATAAAAGCGGGGTGGTATCGCAGATCAGTGATTTCATCCCGCTGGGCACCAACCCGGTCCAGGCCTACTCGGATAATTACACGGCTTTTACCTGGTCTGACGGTACCCCCACTTCCAGTGCCGCAGGCACCCCAACCGGTGTGTTTGTCACCGGCATCACCAATGGGTTCCAGTTGACAGTAGCCGCTGACACCACCCCCCGACAGTTGCGCTTGTATGTGGGCGGATATGGGGTGCAGGCGGAACTTCAGGCCTCCCTGAGCGACTTGAGTGCGGCGCCCTACACGGACACCTCCGTCAACAACCAGTATGGCAACACCTATGCGGTTTACACCATCAACTATGCCGCGGCTTCCGCCAATCAGTCGCTCCAGGTGACGTTCCGAGCGTTCAATCTCTACGATCTCACCTATGGCAACGTGACGTTGCAGGCGGCCACCCTGGAGAGTTCCACCATCAGCAAATTGCCCGTCCATATCAACAATCCTGCCGTGGCCGGAAATGAATTTATCTTCGCATTTGCCACCCAGACCAATGTCAGTTATGTCATCGAAGCTTCGGATGTGCTGCCCGCGACCAACTGGGTGACGCTGGCCACGATTCCCGGAACCGGAGGCAACATCATTGCCACGAACCAAATGAGCAACGACCAGCAGCAGTTTTATCGCGTGGAGACTCAATGAGCCACCTGGAGGCCGCAGATGGCTGATTACCTTCGGTTGCTTCGCTATGCCCGGCACCAGCGGGGTTTCCTGGCTCTTATTTTGACCCTGACATTGGCCACCGCCGGCCTCGCCGCGCTCCAGCCCTGGCCCCTCAACCTGCTCATTGACCATGTCCTCGGCAGTGTGCCGCTCTCCGCAGGACTGGTGCGGACCTTCGACTTTTTTCATCTCGCCCACGACCGCACCACGCTGCTGCTGGTGATTGCCCTGGGCGGCCTGGGACTTTACCTGCTCAACGCGCTGGCCGACGCCCTGCTGACCTGGACCTGGACCCTGGCCGGGCGGCGGATGGTGTATGCCGTGGCGCAGGATTTGATGGCGCGCTTGCAACGCCGTTCGCTGGCGTTTCACAAGGCACATTCCGTCGGCGACCTCATGAGCCGGGTGACAGTGGACAGCTGGTGCGTGTACCGCCTCATGGATTCGCTGATGTTTGCGCCGTTGTACGCGCTGCTGACGATGACAGCGATGGTCCTGTTCATGGCGCAACTGGACCTCAAGCTCACCCTGCTGGCCGTGGCCATGGCGCCCGTCATGGTTGCGGGCTCCCTGCTGGCCGGCAAACCGCTGCGGGCCGCGGCGCGCCTGAAACGTGAAATCGAAAGCCGCATCCAGGCCCACATCCAACAGACGCTGACCGGCATTCCCGTGGTGCAGGCGTTTGCCCAGGAGGAACACGAGAGCCGGCGGCTGGAACATTTTGCCGAAGCGGCCATCCGTACGCAACGGCGCGGGGCGCTGCTGGGCGGAATCAACAGCCTGAGTTCCGGACTCATCACCACCCTCGCCTCGGGCATCATTCTTTGGCTGGGCGCGCGGGACGTCCTGCGGGGCAGCCTGACTGTCGGTGGCATTCTGGTTTTTCTGTTTTATCTCAATGCCCTGAAGGCCCAGATGAATGTGCTGGCCGGCCTTTACACCAAGCTCCAAAACATTGGGGCCAGTTCCAGCCGGGTGTTGGAAATGCTCGCCAACCCTCCCGATCTGGTGGAGCAGCCCGACGCGATCCCCCTGTCCCAGGCGGCGGGCAAAATTCAATTCCAAGACGTCACTGCCGGTTATGAACCGGGCCACCCGATACTGCACCACGTTTCGTTTGAGGTGCCGGCCGGCCAGGCGGTGGCCATCGTGGGAGCCACCGGTGCCGGCAAAACCACCCTCGCCAATCTGGTGCCGCGTTTTGCCGATCCGTGGGAGGGCCGCGTGAAGTTGGATGGTCGCGACCTGCGGGATTACCGGCTGGCAGATTTGCGGGGGCAAATTGCCGTGGTGTTGCAGGAGCCCTTTTTGTTCCCGGTCTCGGTTGCCGAAAACATTGCCTACGGGCGGCCGGAAGCCACCCGCGAGGAAATCCAGGCGGCCGCCCAAGCCGCCAACGCCCATGCCTTCATCACCGCATTGCCCCAAGGGTACGACACTGTCATCGGCGAGCGGGGCGCCACGCTTTCCGGCGGGGAACGGCAGCGGCTCTCCATTGCCCGCGCCCTGCTGAAGAATGCGCCCATTCTTATTTTGGACGAGCCCACCAGCGCCCTGGATGCGGAGACGGAGCGGTTGATCCTGGAAGCCTTGCACCGGTTGATGCAGGGGCGCACCACGCTGATCATCTCCCACCGGTTCTCCCTGGTCACCGGCGTGAATCAGGTGGTGGTATTGAAGGATGGCCAGCTGATCGAACAAGGCGCGCCGCAAGAATTGCTGCGGCGCAACGGACCCTATGCGCGACTGCATCGGCTCCAAACGGAAGCCCCGCCGCCGGCCGTCACGAACTGAAGCATGAGCCCCGCGAATCCTCATCCCAAGCTTGGTCTGGCCCGGCTGTGCCGCTGGGCGGTGGGCTATGCCTGCCGCCGGCGGGGCGCCTTGACGGCGGTGGGCAGCTCCATGCTTTTGAAGGCTGGGTTGGACGTGCTCAAACCCTGGCCCATGGTGTTTCTCATTGATTATGTGCTGCGGAAACGGGACCTGCCCGCGGGATTGAAACCCTGGGTGGCGGCCCTGCCCGGGGCGGCGACGCCCGAAAACCTGATTGCCTGGTGCGTGGCCGCCACGGTGCTGATTTTTCTGCTCGGCTGGATTTTGGGGCTGGCCATCAATTACAGCAACATCACCCTCGGCCAGCGGATGACCTATGATCTCGCCGGCGACCTGTTTGCCAAGTTGCAACAGCTGTCACTACATTTTCACGCACGCCGCGCGGTGGGCGACAGCATCCGGCGCGTCACCGGCGATTGCACATGTGTGTCCGTCATTGTGAAAGATGCGTTGCTTCCGGTCGGTACCTCGGCCGTCAGCCTGGTGGTGATCTTTGGCATCCTCTGGCGGATTGACCCGGTGCTGAGCTTGCTGGCCCTGGCGGTGGTCCCCTGCATGGTGCTCCTGTTCCGGAGTTATGCCGGGCGCATGATGGACCGCAGCTATGCCCAGGAACAGGCCGAAGCCCGGATTTATGAAGTCACGGAACAGGTCCTGGCAGCCATTCCGGTGGTGCAGGCCTTTGGGCGGGAGGCTTACAATGACCGCCAATTTGCGCAGGCCACGGGAGCAACCCTGGCCGCCACTCTCAAACTGACGAACGTGCAGGTGCAGTTTAAAATTGGAATGGGCCTGGCGACGGCGACTGCCACCGCCGGGATTTTCTGGTTGGGTGCGCAACATGCGCTGGCCGGGCAGCTGACGGTCGGCGCCATTTTCGTTTTCCTATCCTACCTGGCCTCGTTGTATACGCCATTGGAAGCCATCATGTACACCGGCTCCACCATCCAGGGTGCCGCGGGTAGCGCCCGGCGGGTCTGGGAAGTGCTGCAAACCGATACGCAAATTGCCGACCGCCCCGGCGCCAAACCCTGGACCGCCCCGCAAGGCCGGGTGCAGCTGGAAAACGTCACGTTCGGTTACGAACCCGACCGGCCCATTTTGCACCAGGTTTCCCTGGAAGCCCGTCCCGGACAGGTCGTGGCGCTGGTGGGCGCCACCGGCGCGGGCAAAAGCACGCTGATCGGTTTAATCCCAAGGTTCTTCGATCCTTGGGAGGGCCGGGTGCTGGTGGACGGCCAGGATGTGCGCGACCTGCAGTTGAAAAGCCTGCGCTCCCGGATTGGGCTGGTGCTGCAGGAACCGTTTCTTTTCCCGCTGACCGTGGCGGAAAACATCGCCTACGGCTCGCCAGGTACCACCATGGAGCAGATTGAAACGGTGGCCCGCGCCGCCAACGCGCATGAATTTGTAACCCGGCTCCCGCAAGGCTACCACACGGTGATTGGCGAACGCGGAGCGACGCTCTCCGGCGGGGAACGGCAGCGGCTTTCCATCGCCCGGGCCCTGTTGAAGGATGCTCCGATTCTGATTTTGGACGAACCCACCAGCGCGCTGGATGTGGAAACGGAACAGGGTTTGATGGAAGCCGTGGAGCGGCTGACCCGCGTGCGCACCACTTTCATCATCGCCCACCGCTTGTCCACCATCCGGCGGGCGGACTGCATCGTGTGCCTGGACCAGGGACGGGTGGTGGAAACCGGCAGTCATGAAGCCCTGCTCGCGCGGAACGGCGTGTATGCGCATTACTACCGGCTGCAATTCGGAGGCCAGGCCAAAACATGAAGTGGAAGTTTTCCATCTTACCGGCTGTGGGGCTGCTGCTGGCGGCCGGGCTCTTTCCGCTCCGCGCAGCATCCCTTGCCGGAAGGTTTGCTCCGGCGCCCGCCTCCGCCGTGGTGGACCTGACGGATGAAGGCCAGTTGGATTGGGTTCACTGGGGATTTTTGACTGAGCAAACGCTCATCCACAAATACGGGGTGGCTCCCCAAATCCAGGCTGGTTTCATCGGCGGACTCTACGACGGCCCCTACCGGTTGAATGACAGCCCGGTGGTCTTTTCGTGGAGCGACGGGATCCCGTTTTCCAATGTTACCAACACTACGGCGGGAGTTTTTATGCTGGGCCTGAGTCATGGGTTTCAACTGGAGTGCCCGGCGGATGCAAGTTTGAAGCATCTCAAAATCTATTTGGGAGCCGCCGCCGCACAAGGGACGCTGACCGCCAGTCTCAGCGGCGCTCCAACTTATACTGACAGTTCCGTGGTAGCCCCGGCAGGAACGACCACAAACGGAACCTACACGCTGGATTTTCAGGCGGGGGCCCCGGGCCAAACCCTGACGGTCACCTTCACCATGACGGCAAGTAACGCCCCGCAAAATGCCGATGTGGCGCTCTATGCCGCCACACTATCCGGCAGCGTCGCCCCGCCGGTAGCGGTTCTCTCCGCCCCCACCAACGGAGCCGTTTTCGTGGCGCCAGCAACCTTTTCCGTCACCGCAACGGCAATGGACCGCGACGGGGTGGTGACGAATCTCGCTATTTTGAATGAGGGCACCGTCCTGAGCGAAACGGCAACCAGCGCCACCGCGAACACGTTCGAGTTCACTCTGACAAATCAAACGACCAACGTGTTTGCGTTCACCGCCCGCGCCATGAATGATCAGGGACTCACGGTCACCTCGGCGCCGGTCACCGTGTATGTCACGTCCGGCGGCGGGACTTTGCTGGCGGGTTACGCCATGCCGCCGGCAACCGCCGACTTGTCCGCCGAAGGCCCATTGGATTGGGTGCACTGGGGCTTAACCACGGCGAGCAGCGTGGATCGCCGGTCCGGGACGGCCCCGCGAATTTCTGATCTGACCCTCATCGCGCCAAAATCGGCCAAGCTCAACCAGTATGGCGACAACGGGACGGGTTATACGTGGACGAATGGCATCCCTACCGGCGCGGCCACGAACTCCACCACGGGCGTTTTTTTGGACGGGTTGGACAACGGCTTTTCCATTACGGTGCCGGCCACCAATGAACTGCTCCGGCTGAAGGTGTTTGTGGGTTTGTACGGGGCGCAGGGGCGGCTGGACGCCTGGCTGGGCGATGGAAGCGTGCCGCCATTCTCCGACGACACTTTGTATTCTGCTTATGGCAATGCTTACCGGGTTTACCTTCTGACTTTCGCCGCGCCGCATCCCGGAACTTTGTTGCACGTCCAATGGACGGCGGAGCAGTTATTTGACCCCAGTTACGGCAATGTGACCTGGCAGGCCGCCACTTTAGGGCCGCCGCCGCCGCCGCCCCTGCTGCAGGCCACCGGTCCGCCAGCGCCGGATGGATGGGCCTTACAATTCAATTCTGAGCCGGGCGTGAGCTACCAGGTTCTGTTTTCAGACACCTCTGCTCCGTTTGTCTGGCAGCCCCTGACCAATGTCTGGGGTGCTGCGGGATCGCAACTGATTCAGGTGCCGATGACCTCTGACCCGCAACGATTTTTTAAACTTGAAGTCCAATGAACCCGGTAATTCAAATTCTACGCGCAACCGGAACTCCACTACCCCGGATTTGAACATGACACCACCATCTTCCAGCACTCCGGCTCCCGGCTCCTGGAGTCACGGCCCCGTTCCGGCCAACGTGGTGGTGGGGCCGGACACGGTCATCCACGGCGACCTGGCGTTCAAACGATTTCACAGCCGGCAAAGGGAGGCATTGCGCCTGGGTGCGCATTGCACCATGGATGGCGTTCATTTTGACCTGGGCGAACAGGGCCGGATGACAGTGGGTGATTATTGCTACTTCACCAATGCCGTGCTGCTTTGCGAACTGGAAATCCGGTTTGGCAACTATGTGGTCATTGGCTGGAACACCACCATCACCGATACCGACTTCCATCCCATCAGCCCCGCGGCCCGCATTGCCGATGCCATGGCCTGCTCGCCGCTGGGCCAGGGGCGGCCGCGGCCGGAAGTGTTGAAAAAGCCGGTGATCATCGAGGATGATGTCTGGATCGGACCCAACGCCACGATCCTCAAAGGCGTCCGCATTGGGACGGGGGCCTTCATTGAAGCCGGATCGCTGGTTACCCGCGATGTGCCCGCGCGGGCCCGCGTGCTCGGAAATCCCGCCCAGGTGATTGGAGCCGTGCCATGACCGGAACGCGCAAACTGGAGTGGGACTGGTTTCCAGGCACCATCCCGGAAAATGTGGTCATCCCGGACACGGCTTATGCGGAGACGAGCTACAGCTTTCACTTTTTCCGCAGCCGGCTCCCGCAGGCGGTGCGCTACGGCCGGGGCGCTTCCACCTATCTCGGCACCATGTTTGATTTGGGACCGGAAGCCCGGGTCACGCTGGGCGATTTTGCCCTGGTGCATGGCGCCCGGATCATCTGTGACGCTGAAATCAGCATCGGGGATTATGCCCTGATTTCTTGGAATGTCGTGCTGATGGATACCTACCGGATGCCGCTCGATCCCGTGCCGCGCCGCCAGGAACTGGAGTGCCTTCCGCAGCGCCCGATGCGGATTGCCGCAGCCCGGGTTGCCGCGCATCCGATCCGGATTGGGAACAATGTTTGGATTGGCTTCGATGCCTGCGTGCTGCCCGGCGTCACCATCGGTGAGGGTTCCATTGTGGGCGCGCGTTCGGTGGTAACCGCCAGCGTGCCGCCCTATACCATTGTCGCGGGCAATCCCGCGCGGGTGATCCGGGAAATTTCTCCGGAAGAAAGGTCGTCTCATGTCGTATCCCCATCGTAACAAAGGCAAAATTATCGTATCCGGCATCTTGTTCTGGTATCCGCTGGCCGGAGTCACCTATCAATTTCTCCACTATCTGATCGGGTTGCGCCGGCTCGGCTATGACCCGTATTACGTTGAGGATTCCGGGCGCTGGGTTTACGACCCGCGCTTGAACGACCTCTCGCCCGATGCCTCCAGCAACATTGCCGCGGTGCTCCCGGCGCTGGAACGCTACGGCTTCAGCGACCGCTGGTGCTTTCGCGGCCGGTATCCGACCGGCAAGTGTTACGGCATGACCGAAGTTCAACTGCGCCAGCTCTACCGGGAAGCGGATGCGTTTCTGAATGTCACCGGGGCGCAGGAAATATATGCCGAACATCAGGCTGTTCCGCGGCGCATTTACATTGAGTCCGACCCGTTCGGAGCGCAGGTCAAGGTGGCCCAGGGCGATCCCGACACCATCACCATGTTGGAAGCCCATGATACGCTGTTCAGTTTTGGTGAAAATATCGGCGCCCCGGATTGCCAGGTGCCTGCCGGAAAATTCCGCTGGCGGCCCACCCGCCAGCCGGTGGCGATGGCATTGTGGGATGGCGGTCAGCCCACGGGCGGGGCGAACTTCACCACCATCACCACCTGGCATAACAAAGGCAAAAACATCGAGTGGCAGGGCGATACCTGGTATTGGACCAAGGACCGGGAGTTTGAAAAAATACTGGACTTGCCCCGGCAACGTCCCGCCGTTCCCTTTGAACTGGCCGCCTCGGTGGAACCGGCGGTCAAGGACCGGTTAAATTTCCATGGCTGGCGGCAGGTCGGATCGGTTGAAATTTCACGGAACTTGGATTTGTACCGGAATTATATCCAACAATCGCGGGGCGAATTCACCGTGGCGCGCGACCAGTACGTGCGGCCCAACACCGGCTGGTTCAGCGACCGCACGGCGTGCTACCTCGCGGCCGGCCGGCCGGTCATCACCCAGGAAACCGGATTCAGCAAATACCTGCCGACTGGCAAGGGGTTGTTCGGGTTTAAAACCATGGCGGACATCCTGCTGGCCATTGACACCATCGAAAGCGATTACGCGGGTAGTTGCCGGGCCGCGCGGGAAATTGGCGCCGAATATTTTGCGGCGGAAAAAGTGGTGGGCAGCCTGATGGAAAGGGCCGGGTTATGAACGAACTTCGGAACTTTTCATGCCGGGAATTGCGCCAATCCGAAATGTTTTCCCATATCTCCACATGAACATCATTCTCGCCGGCACCATTGGGCGCTCGGGTTTGGGCGGACAAGCTTGGGCCAGCCTGCAATATCTGCTCGGGCTTCGGGCGCTTGGCCACGAAGTGTTTTACCTCGAAGATTGTGGTGCTACTTCGTACGTCTGGGACTGGGAAAAAAATGAATGGAATTATGAGCTGGATTACCCGTCCAAGTATCTTGCGGATTGTCTTGAGCCATATGGGTTTGGTGAGTGCTGGATCTACCGCACTGACACGGATTCCCGCGGAGTGCCATTAAAGATTTTTAAGGAGTTTTGCGCAAACGCCGATTTGCTGATCATAAGGGCAACGCCATTGTGGAGCTGGCGTCCGGAATATGCCGCCCCGCGGCGCCGGGCGTTCATTGACGTGGATCCCGGCTTCACCCAAATCACTTTGGCCAACGGTGACCAAGGCTGGCTTGAAGGCCTGGCCCGGGCAGAACGACGGTTCACCGTGGGGCAACGCGTGGGCGAAGCGGACTGCCCGATCCCTTCTGTCGGCGGGCCGTGGTTGAAAACCCTGCCGCCGGTGTACCTGCCGGAATGGCCCATGGTGGGCCCGGAGGCAAAATCTTTCACGGCCATCATGCGCTGGCAGGGATTCCGCGAGGTCTCCTTCAATGGAGTCTCGTATGGTCAGCGGGATCAGGAATTCCCCCGGTTTCTGGATTTGCCCGGGACGGTTCGCCAGTCATTTTGCATCGCGCAGATGGGCGCCAAACCGGAAATGCTCCGGGCTCATGGCTGGGAAGTTGTGCCCGGCGAAGTTATTTCCAAAACCCCCGCGTCCTACCGCGAATTCATCCAAAACTCCCGCGCCGAGTTCAGTGTGCCCAAGAACGGCTATGTCCAAATGCGCGGCGGCTGGTTCAGTGACCGTAGTGTTTGCTATCTGGCGTCCGGCCGCCCGGTTTTGATCGAGGACCCGGGTTTGTTGGACTGGCTTCCCATCGGCGCCGGTTTGGTTACATTCACTGATATGAACACGGCAGCGCGGGGGGTTGAGCAGATCAATGCAGATTATCTCCGGCACCGGCACGCCGCCCGAACCCTGGCGGAATCAGTGTTTGCCACAGACCGGGTCCTGCCGAAGCTTCTCGCTGAAGCCATGAACTGAATATGCGCATTGCCCTCGCATCTACCGTCTCGGCGCCGGTCCGCAAGGACTCCGGCGGCAGTGTTGAGGCGTGGACCTGGCTGCTGGCCCGGGAACTTCACCGGCTGGGCCACGAAGTCACAGTTTTTGGATGCGGTGATTCCGAAGTGGATGGAAGCATGGTGGCCTCTCTTCCTGGCCCCTACGGTGCTTCCGAAAGTTTCGACGACTGGCAGCTATGTGAATGGGTCAACCTGTGCCGGGCGGTCGGGCAGTCGCATCATTTTGACGTGCTGCACACCCAAGCCTATCTGTGGGGAATTCCGTTGCAACCCCTGGCCCGCGTACCCATGGTGCATACTCTGCACATTGTACCGGACGCCAACGCGGTTCGCCTGTGGCAGACCGCGCCCACAACCTGTGTGACTGCCATTTCCCGGCATCAATGGAGCGCCCATCCTCAACTCCATCCGATTGCGGTTATCCCTCACGGAGTGGATGTTTCCCAATTTACTTTCCAAGCCCAGCCGGAGGACTATCTGGTTTATCTGGGCCGCTTCACTTCCGGCAAAGGTCCGGTGCAGGCCATTCAAATCGCTCGCAAACTAGGATTGCGGCTGTTGCTGGCCGGCCCGGAGAACCCGTATTTTCGTGAGAAAATCCAACCACTGCTGGATGGCCGCAACATTGAATACGTCGGCCCAGTACGGGCAGAAGCCCGCAACAAACTGTTGGGAGGCGCCCGGGCACTGTTGTATCCCATCCAATATCCGGAGGCGTTCGGCCTGGTATTGTTGGAAGCCATGTTTTGCGGCACGCCGGTGGCCGCCATCGGCCTGGGTGCCGTTCCGGAGATTGTGGACGAAGGCGTGTCCGGATGCCTGGCTGACACCACGGACACATTGCCCGCAGCCGTTCACACCGCACTGCAACTGGACCGGCACCGCGTTCGCCAGCAGGCGGCGGCGCGCTTTTCTGCCGAGCGCATGGCCCGCGACTATACGGCCGTGTACGCCGCGCTAACCGCCAGAAAATAAACCTGTCATGAATATTCTGGTCATTGCTCCTCATCCTGATGACGAAGTCATTGGCTGTGGTGGCGCGCTTTGCCGGCGCGCCGAACGGGGCGACCGTATATTCGTAGTGTTCCTGACTTCAGGTGAACTGGGATTGAAGCATCTCAAGCGTGAAGCTGCCTGGAAAATTCGCGAACAGGAGGCCCGCCGGGCCGGCCAGGTGCTTGGGGTGGCCGACATGGTCTTCCTTCGCCAGCCCGACTGGATGGTGAATGAGCACGTCGCCGAAACAGCGGAAATGCTGCGTCCAATTCTACATCAGGAATCGCCGGGGTTGATTTATTTGCCCCATCCGAATGATTGGCATCCGGATCATCAGGCAACCCTGCCTCTGCTGCGGGAGGCTTTGCGAGGAAGCAGTTTTCCCGCTCCAGAATTGCGCGCCTACGAAATCTGGACGCCCATGACGCATACGGACGATGTGGTGGATATTACCCCGGTAATGGAGCGCAAGCTGAAGGCACTTCGCAAATACCAGTCCCAGTTGGTGGAATTTAATTATCTGCGGGCCATTCGCGGGCTGAATCAGTTTCGGGGCGAACTCGCCGCCCGCTGCCGTTATGCTGAGGTATTCGCCACTCCGGAATTGGATTCAGGCCAATGAACCGCCCCTTGCGCATCGCAATGTTCGTGGGCAGTTTTCCGGTGGTTTCCGAGACATTCATTCTCCAGCAAATCACCGGTTTGATGGACCTCGGGCACACCGTGGACATCTATGCCGACACCCGCGCTGATGCCGCCGCAACCCATCCCGAAGTGACCGCATATGGGCTGCAGGACCGGGTCACCTACATGGACATGCCGCCGGAAAGTGCGCCTTGGGAAATGCCGGTCCGGCCGGTGACCGGTCACACCTGGCTCCCCGGAGCCGCAACCTCCATTCCAAACTGGCGGCGGGTGGCCCGGGCGGCTCCCAAATGGCTGGGCTGTTTCAGCACGTCACCCCGGCTGGCCATTCAGGTGTTGCAACGGGCTCAACATGGGTATCGGGCCGCGAGCCTGTCGGCACTGTACCGGCTGGACCGGTTGCGACGGGTCTCACCCCGATACGATGTGCTCCACGCCCACTTCGGTCCGGTGGGAAACTGCTTTCGTTTCGCCCGAGACTTGTGGCAGGCTCCGCTGGTGGTGACCTTCCACGGGTACGACTTTTGTGTCACTCCCCGTGAAGAAGGGCCGGCGGTTTATCATGCGTTATTTCGGGACGCAGACGGGGTAACAGTAAATTCTCAATACACTCGGGAACGCGTCATTGAACTGGGTTGCCCTCCGGAACGCGTTTCCATCCTGCACGTCGGCGTGGATCTCCGCCGCTTCGTCTTTCAGTCTCGCCGGCGTATCGGAACAGATCCGGTGCGCCTGATTACCGTGGGCCGCCTCGTTCCGAAAAAAGGGATCGAGTTTGCCTTGCGCGCAGTGGCTTCCATCCGCGAAAAACATCCTCATATACAATATGACATTGTCGGGGAGGGCCCACTGCGAACTGAGCTGGAAAAATTGGTGAAAGAATTGAATCTGGGCGGCCAGGTAATTTTGCATGGGGCCAAAGACAGCCGTTTTGTTCAAGATCAAATAACCCGTGCCCATATTTTCATGCTGCCCAGCTTCACCGCCGCCAATGGTGATCAGGAAGGCACGCCGGTTTCGCTGATGGAAGCCCAGGCGGTTGGGCTCCCGGTGCTTTCCTCCCAACACAGCGGCATCCCTGAGGTGGTAAAAAATGGCCAGTCCGGCTTTTTGGTTCCCGAACGGGATGTGGTGGGATTGGCGGAAAAGCTGGATTTTCTGATAACCCACCCGGAGGTTTGTCAGGACATGGGAATTTGCGGCCGCAAACATGTCGAAACTGAATTCGACATCCGGCGGCTCAACCGGGAACTGGTTGAGATCTATCAGCGAGTTAATGAGCCATTGCATCGGCGTCGCCCATGAACCTGCTCCTGACCAATGCGGTGCCACTTAACGGAGGCGACGAAGCTCTGCTGCGGGCCGCCATCGAGTCGCTGGCACGGCATATTCCCCAGTGCAACATCACCATCTTGTGCAAGGATGTGGAGACGGCGCGGCGACTGCTGCCAGATCTGACCCTGGAATCGGACTTGGAATTTGCCCCGGAAGAGTCTTTCACGCGAACCGCGAAGTTATATCAGGACGCCGACATTGTTCTTTCCGCGCCCGGCGGTTTTTTGCACGACCACTACTCGATCGAGGAACGGCTGCGCGGTTTTGAATTTTCGCTGGCCCTGGGCAAGCCTGTGGTTTTGCTCGGGCAATCCATTGGCCCGTTCTGGAAACGGGAATCAATGCGGCGGATTCCCCAGGTCCTGAACCGGGTGTCCCGGATATGCGTGCGGGATGCCATTTCCCGCGAACATCTGCTCAAGCTGGGCGTGGCGGACCATATCATCCAGGAAACGGCCGACATGGCTTTTCTCTGGCATCGCCTGGTGCCTGGTTTGTTTCGGCTCAAAACGGGTCCGGTGAAAAAGATTGGATTGTGTTTTCGCCGCTGGCCGTTGGGTGAACCTCAAGCCGCAAGTGAAATTCTGACAAAGGCCGAACAACTCTGCCGCATGTTGCTTGCCGATCCCGCCAGGGAACTGGTTTTCTGCTCAACCTGCCAGGGTGTTTCCGGCTACCCGGATGACTCCACCCTCGCCATGCAGTTGATCGAACGCCTGCCTCCGGATTTACGGGTGCGCTGCCAAATCAACCGGGCCCGGCTCACGCCAGCCGCGCTGATAAGAAGTTTTGGCGAATTCGATGCCTTCATTGGCATGCGCCTGCACGGGTGTCTTTTGTCGATGCTGGGTGGCACTCCGGCAATGGGTTTGGGTTATGAAACCAAAACCCGCGAAATTTTTAGACAGATGGGATATGAAAGATTTCAAATTCCATTCGACTCCGACTTCCCCGCCTGGCGAGCATGCGTCGAGCAGTTTCTTCAGCACTTGCCTGCGATTCGTACCAATCTGGCTTTCAGGTTGGAGCAGCTCTGCGACCGTGCTGAGCTAAATCTGGCGGCAGTTACCGGGACGCGGACGCCACCGGCATCTGTAATTTTGGAAACGGAGCCGTTGCTGGCATTGGCCCGTAAGCATGTGACCGGTGGCCGCAAGTTCGCTGAGATGATTGGACCACTGATTCCGCCGGGCAGCAGCTTCATTCTGGTGGACGACCAGCAATGCTCCGGACAATTCCCCGGCTGGGATTCTCTTCCATTTCTAGAAAAGAACGGCGTATATTGGGGGCCGTCGCCCGACAGCGCCACGGCTATTTCCGAACTCGAACGGCTGCGCCGGCAGGGAGCCGGTTTCATTGTATTCGCAGCCCCTTCATTTTGGTGGCTGGAACACTATCCAGATTTCACCCGACACCTGCGTGCCGGCTTTCCCTGCCTTTTGGACAACGGTCAATTAATCGTGTTTAATCTCAGGTCATGTGCATCCGGGTAGAGCCGGAAGTAGATATCGCCACGGCTCACGTCCGCCGCCACTGAAAACTTATCCATCCCACGCAATGGCGCAGGATGGGAGTTGGAAAAACGTCAGTTTAATGAGGGTTTTCCGCATCGACGCAGCGTTTGCGAAATGACATTTGCCAGCATCGCCAAGTGCGTTCCCGATATGGGTATCTCACCGGAAATTTTTCCAAATTGCATTGAAAAAAAGGAGGCGTAAGTATGAAATTACTAAGAGAGTGTGGTTTACCTTCTCATCAAAATGAGCTTCCCAGGCCGTGGTCCGGGTGGCGGCGCCGACACCGCCAGCCGGGAGAGCACCCGAGAGACTGCCGGCGGCAGGGGCAAACCGCCGTTCCGCAGGCGCGGAAACGCTTGGCACGAGCATGCAAGGTTTACCTTTATTGATAGGGGCCGGACGTGTGTTCGCGGCTGGGAGGACGTTAGCCTTGGGACTGGTTTGAGGAGCGAAGGTGGAAAATTTGCTTTCGCCGAATTGATTCTTTGGCGTCTAGGTGTGCCTCGAATCATTTGACAAGGGACATAGGATCCCTCCTCGCCTGCATAATTTCGCTCGTGCGGTGCCGGGCTGACCCGAAAAAAGTGACTGCAAAATGCCTACAAGTTCAAATCTCCGAATGCAGAAACAATCTTAACTTATTACAAATAAGAAAGATGCGTTATAACGCTTCACACCCAGCATTCAGGCTCATAACCTGAAGGTCGTTGGTTCAAATCCAGCCCCCGCAACCAATTTGAACAAAACCCTCCTGAGTTATCAGGAGGGTTTTGTGCTTTGGAGCAACCCGCTTTTGTTTCACCTGGCATATCAACGAAAAACAGGAACATGTGGTGACCGACCCAAGGGTGCTTACCAGCGGCAAACTCACCCTGCCGGGCGGCATTTGACGCTGCCGGGCAGATTGATTAGGTTCTCACCATGCCTCGCCGTCGGATTTTCGGGTTCCCCGGAACGCTCAGAGACCCTCTGGCGGGCCAGGGGTCGCGGCTGTTGCTGGGACTCCTGCTGGCCGGGCTGGCGTGGGGCCTGGCCCGGGATGCGCGGGCGGAGGACACGCCCGCCACCGGCAAACAACGGGAGCGGATGCAGAGCATTGAGTCCTATGCTTCCGCCACGAATGACCTGGGCACTTGGATCTGGCAGGCCACCACGCATGATGACCAGCCCTGCCGGCTGTGGCGCAGTTTTGCCATCCCCGCTGACAGCCCCATTGCCAAGGCGCGGCTGGTCATGACGGTGGACAACGAATTCGCCCTCTATCTGGACGGGGTGAAACTGGGGCACGGTTCGGAATGGCGCGAGCTGTTCGTCTTTGATCTCACCCCGTTGCTGACTCCGGGTCGGCATGTCCTGGCGGTGGATTGTTACAATGGGTCTTTCTACGCCGGCATGTTGCTGGGCCTCCGGATTGACCTGGCGGATGGCCGGAGTCTGTTCGTCAAGTCCGACAGCACCTGGCTGGTGGTACCGCAAAGCCTGCCGCGCTGGACGAAGCTGGCCCAGGCCGGGCCCGACTGGCCGGCGGCCACGGTGTTGGCCCCGCTCGGCGGCAGCCCTTGGTGGGCCCAACCCGCGGCGGTAAATCTCATGCCGTCGCTGCAACCGCTGCGGGTGCATTTCTGGCAAACGGGCTGGTTTCAAATTGCGCTCGGCACCATTTGCGCCGCTGCCCTGCTGGCGAGTTTGTGGCTAGTCACGCAACTGGTGTTCCAGCGGCGCGAGCGGCATCTCCTGGAGGCGGAACGCACGCGCATTGCCCGGGACATTCACGACGATATGGGCGGCCGGATGACGCAACTCGTGGTGCATGTGGAGGTGACGCAGAGCGAGCTGCCCACCGGCGCGGAAATGCGCTCCCAGCTGAACTGGGTGGGCGAGGAAATCCGGGGCTTGCTGGCCACCATGGATGAAGTGCTCTGGGTGGTCAACCCGCGCTGCGACACCCTGAGCGACTTTGCGGATTATGTCTGCAACTACGCCCAGGAGTTCCTCAAGCCGGCACAGGTGCAATGCTTCTTTGCGGTGGATCCCGGGCTGCCCGCCGCTCCCTTCCATTTTCCCCTGCGGCGCAGCCTGTTGATGGCGGTGAAAGAGGCGCTGCACAACGCGCTCAAACATTCCGGCGCCACCGAGCTGCATCTGGAAATTCACTGGCAGGAACCGCATTTGAGCGTGGTGGTGCAGGACAACGGCAAGGGGTTTGACCCGGCACTGCTTAAGCCCGGGCGCAACGGTCTGATCAACATGACGCAGCGCCTGGGGGAACTCGACGGCCATTGCCGGATTACCAGCCGGCCCGGGGAAGGCTGCCGGGTGGAACTGGAAATTCCGCTGCACCGTTCGCTGCGGTCCATCTGGTGGCGGATTTGGCGCCGGCATTCCGGTTCGCGCCAGTCCGGGGCCGCCCCGAACAAAGACTTGTTGACGCATCCGGAATCTTGATTTCATCCTCCCCCCATGAACAAATCCGCCAAAGACCCCGCCACGCTGGAGCCGCCGGCGCGGCCCCGCATCAAGGTCGCCCTGGTGGAAGACCGCGCCAAGGTCCGCGGCGACTGGGCCAAGCTGATCAACTCCTTTGCGGAATTCACCTGCATCTATGCCTGCGGCACCGCCGAGGAAGCCTTGCGCGATTTGCCGCTCAGCCCGCCCGACGTGGTGCTGATGGATATTTTCCTGCCCCGCATGTCGGGCATTGAATGCACCTCCCGGCTGAAGGCGCTGCTGCCGCAAACGCAAATCATCATCCTCACAGCCATGGCCGACCAGGGCCTGGTTTTTCTGGCGCTCAAGGCGGGCGCGGACGGTTACCTGCTCAAGCGCACCACCCCGGCGGACCTGCGCACGGCGTTGCTGGATGTGCTCGGCGGCGGCGCGCCCATGTCCAGCCAGATTGCCCGGCGGGTCATTGAATCGTTCCGGGAAACCGCCCCGCAACAGGATGAAGCCGCGCGCCTGACCCTGCGGGAAGAGCAGATTCTGCTGCTCATCGCCGAGGGCTTCACCAATAAGCAAATCGCGGACAAACTGGACATATGCTTCGACACCGTGGGCAGCCATCTGAAGCGCGTGTACAAACGGCTGCACGTCAATTCCCGCGCCGAAGCCGTGGCCCGCTACATGAATTCCAAAGAACCGCCCCGCAAGCTTCCGGTCTCTGACCCGGCTTAACTGTAAGGGTTGCGGTTCCAATGGCTCGCTCGGTCGGGCCGCTGGTTTTTTTGCCGGGCGGCGCCGATATTTTGCCTCGACGCTCGCAGTGACGTTGGGTTCACTGTTACGACCATGCCTTCTGGCGCACGAAAGAAACCTTCCCGACCGCGGCCCCCGGCGCCGCAGGCCGAGAGTTTGCGCCGCTCCCGGCATGACCGGGCCAATGAAACCGCGCAGGATTATGTGGAAGCTATCGCCGACCTCACCTCTGCCCTGGGCGAGGCGCGGGTGGTGGATCTGGCCCACCGGCTGGGGGTTACCCATGTCACCGTCAACCGCACGCTGGCGCGGCTGCAACAGGCCGGCTATGTGAACACGCGGCCCTACCGCGCCATCTTCCTCACCGATTCCGGCCGCCAGCTCGCCGCCGAATGCAAACGCCGCCATGAAACCGTGGTGGCCTTTCTGCGTTCGCTGGGCGTCTCCGAAAAAACCGCCGAGCTGGACGCCGAAGGCCTGGAACATCACGTCAGCCCGGAAACCCTCGCCGCGCTGGAAAAACATCTGGCCAAGCGCTGAGGTTGCCGGCTGGCCACCTGTTCGGTTCCCCTCTTTCCTTTTGGGCCGGGATTTGCCAAACTTCCGGGTTCGGTGAATTAAACATTTCCGGTCATGGCCAAGGAGTTTATTAAAATCGGCGGCGCGCGGCAGCACAACCTCAAGGATCTCACCTTGCAGATTCCCCGGGACAAGCTGGTGGTCATCACCGGCCTGAGCGGCAGCGGCAAGTCCTCGCTCGCGTTCGACACCATCTACGCCGAGGGGCAGCGCAAGTACGTGGAGTCGCTCTCGGCCTACGCCCGCCAGTTCCTCGACCAGATGCAGAAGCCGGACGTGGATTTCATCGAGGGGCTTTCCCCGGCCATCGCCATCGAGCAGCGCAGTTCCGGTTCCAACCCCCGCTCCACCATCGCCACCACCACGGAGATTTACGACCACCTGCGCCTGCTCTACGCGCACATTGGCCAGCCGCACTGCCCGGATACCGGTGTGCCCATCGTCACTCAGAGCACCTCGGAGATTGTGGACAAAATCCTGGCGCTGCCCCCGCGCACGCGGGTGATGCTCCTCGCGCCGGTGGTGCGCCGGCAGAAGGGGGAATTCCGCGACGTGCTGGAGCGGCTGGCACGCGACGGCTTTGTGCGCGCCCGCGTGGACGGCGAATTCGTGGAACTCGGCGACACCGCCGGCCGGGTGAAACTGGACAAAAAGAAGTTTCACAACATTGAGGCCGTGGTGGACCGCCTGGTCATTGACGAAAAAATCCGGGTACGCCTGGGTGATTCCGTGGAAACCGCGTTGCGCTGGGGCGAAGGCGTCATTTTCACCCTGCATCAATTGCCGGAAACGGCCAAGGACGCGAATGCCAAGGCTGGCGGCGACAAACCTGCGGCCGGCGAGGAAGCCTGGGTGGAGACGCTGCATTCCAACAAAATGTGCAGCCCGGCCACGGGCAAAAGCTACGACCCACCCACGCCGAAGCATTTTTCCTTCAACGCCCCGGCGGGCGCCTGCCCGGTCTGCCACGGGTTGGGCCAGAAGATGGTATTCGACGAGCAACTCGTCGTGCCCAATCCCGAAGAGCCCTTGGAGAGCGCCATCCAGCCGTGGCGGCGCGCCGGCAAGCGGCTCAACATCTATTACAAGGCCATGCTCCGCTCCGTGGCCGCGCATTTCGGCGTGAGCGTGGAAACGCCGTACGAAGATTTGCCGGAAGATTTCAAAAAAGTGCTGCTGTACGGCTCCGGCGACACCGATGTGGAATTCAAGTTCTGGCGCGCCGGCAAGCAGAGTTCCATCTCCCGCCCGTTTGAGGGCGTGCTGCCCAACCTGGAGCGGCTGGCGCATGACAGCGAGAGCGAATTCATCCGCAACCGGCTCAAGGCCTACATGAGCCCGCAGTTCTGCGACGCCTGCAAGGGCAAGCGGCTCAAGCCGGAAATCCTGGCGGTGACGCTCGGTGACACCCCGCCGAACCCCAAGGCGAAAACTAACAACGCCAAGCTCAAGATCCCCGGGCTGTCCATCATGGACGTCTGCGCGCTCTCGATTGAGGCGGCGGATGACTTCTTCGCCACGCTCCGGCTCAGTGAATTTCAAATGAAGATTGCCGGCGAGGTCATCAAGGAAATCCGGGCGCGGCTCGGGTTTCTGAAAAACGTGGGCCTCGGCTATCTCACGCTGGACCGGGAAAGCGGTTCGCTTTCCGGCGGCGAGGCGCAGCGCATCCGGCTGGCCACCCAGATTGGCGCCGCGCTGGTGGGCGTCCTTTATGTTCTCGACGAGCCGAGCATCGGCCTGCACCAGCGCGACAACGACCGTCTGTTGCGCACGCTGGAAGGCTTGCGCGACATCGGCAACACCGTGCTCGTGGTGGAGCACGATGCCGACACCATCCGGCATGCCGATTACATCCTGGACCTCGGTCCCGGTGCGGGCGTGCATGGCGGCGAACTGGTGGCCGCGGGAACGCTGGACGAAGTTTTGAAAGTAAAGCGTTCGCTCACGGCACAGTACCTGACGGGCGAGCTGAGCATCGCCGTGCCCAAGAAACGCACGCCGCCCAATCCTGACCGCGGCTGGGTGGAGGTGCTGGGCGCAAAGGAAAACAACCTGCAAAACGTGGACCTGCGCATTCCCATTGGCACCCTGACGTGTGTCACCGGCGTGAGCGGTTCCGGCAAGAGCACCCTGGTGGACGACATCCTGCGCCGCGCGCTGTTCCGCAAGTTTTACGGCTCCAAGGAGCGTCCCGGCGAGCACCGCGAGTTGCGCGGGTTTGAAGGGCTGGACAAGGTCATCGTCATTGACCAGACGCCCATCGGCCGGACGCCGCGTTCCAACGCCGCCACCTACACCGGGGTGTTCACGCATATCCGCGACCTGTTCACCCGCCTGCCCGCCGCCAAGGTGCGCGGCTACGGGCCGGGCCGGTTCAGCTTCAACGTCAAGGGCGGCCGCTGCGAGAAATGCCAGGGCGACGGCATGATTGAAATTGAAATGCACTTCCTGCCGGCGGTGTATGTGACCTGCGAGGAATGCGGTGGCAAACGCTACAACCGCGAAACCCTGGAGATCGCTTACAAGGGCCGCAACATCGCCGACGTGCTGGCCATGACCGTGGACGAGGCGGTGGATTTCTTCCGCGCCGTGCCGCAGATTGAAAATGTCTGCCGCACGCTGGCAGAGGTGGGCCTGGGTTACATCGGGCTCGGCCAGGCAGCCACGACCTTGAGCGGCGGCGAGGCGCAGCGCGTGAAGCTGGCCGCCGAACTCTGTCGCAAGGTCACCGGCCGCACGCTCTACATCCTCGATGAACCCACCACCGGATTGCATTTTCACGATGTGGCCAAACTGCTGGAGGTGCTGTTCAAGTTGCGCAATTCCGGCAACACCTTGGTGATCATTGAGCATAACCTGGACGTCATCAAAACGGCGGACTGGATTGTGGACCTCGGCCCGGAAGGCGGGGCCGCCGGCGGCCGCATCGTCGCCCAGGGCACGCCCGAACAGGTGGTGCAATGCGCCGCCAGTTACACCGGCCAATACCTCAAGACCGTGCTGCCCTGATCTCTTCTCGCCCTCCAAAATGGGTTCGTTTTTAGCAAACGAACCCAATCTCAAAAATACCGAAACCATTATAATAAAACAGTTTCCGCAAAAACCATTTGGGTTCGTTTGGTAATTTTGTCCTTGCGGACGGCCCCCAAGCGCCCGCCCCCCGGGAGGCAAGGCAAAATGAAGATGCGGAAGCCGTGGCGGAATGCGCCGCCCGCATTGCGCCAGCCGCAGCCAGGACCGGAACCAAAGTGGTTTGATCCGGTTTGATTGGCCTGGATTTCAGAGCGGAGACCACCCCGTGACCGGGTAGGGCGGGCAGTCCTAACACCGTTGCTCTGCCCGCCGCAGCATGGCGCGGCCAGAAGTGACGATTCCATATCAGGAATGGAAACCCTTGGCCTGGTCCCGCCCGGCTCGCGAGGACGCTCGCCCCACCCGCTTCCGGGGTACAGCCCCACCGCCGATTTGCCCCAACTGGTTTGATTCGGTTTGATCGGCCCGGATTTCGCTGGCTTCACCGATACGCGAACCGCCCCGCCGCGAGTCCCGTCAAGCTGCGGAGCAGCGGGCGATAGTAGCCCCCGGCGCCAGCCGTGGGTTGGGCCATCCCACCCTGCCAAGCCCCAGCCGGGGCGAACGCGTGCTCCTGCTGCCACGCGGGGGAATTGGACCTTCCGCAATCCTTGCTCCTCGGCCCAAGGGCCGGCGCTGGTTGCATATTTTTGCATAC
>DATJIU010000051.1:0-3806 GCA_035492855.1 Dongiaceae bacterium
CGGCGTGCGGCCGGCTTCGCGGATGGCCTTGACCATGTCCGCCTCGGTTTGCAATTGCGGCGACGTGGCGCCGGCCATGTGAAAGATGTGCTCCTCGATAATCGTGCCGTGCAAATCATCCGCACCGTAACTGAGCGCCACCTGCGCGAGCTTCATGCCCAGTCCCACCCAGTAGGCGGTGATGTGGTCGAAGTTGTCCAAGTAGATGCGGCTCACCGCGAGCGTGCGCAGGGCGTCGAAACCGGTCGGCGGCGTGGTCACCGGGATGTCGTTGTGGTCCGGCTGATAAGGCAGCGGCACAAACCCGCAAAAGCCGTGCGTCTCGTCCTGCAACGCCCGCAACTGCCGCAGGTGATCCACGCGGTCGGCCAGCGATTCCACGTGGCCGAAGAGCATCGTGCAGGTGCTGCGACCACCGAGCCGGTGCCAGGTGCGGTGCACGTCGAGATATTCCTCGGCGGATTCCTTGCCCTTGGCAATTTGCGACCGGACCTCTTTCCGGAAAATTTCCGCCCCGCCGCCGGTCAACGATTCCAGCCCCGCCGCCTTCAATTCCATCAAGGTCTGCTCCACCGTTTTTTTGGCGAGCCAGGCGAGGTGCAAGATTTCAATCGCCGTGAAGCATTTCAGTTGCAACCGGGCAGCAGGGCGCATTTCTGTGGGCGCGCTATCTTGGGCGGACGCCGCGCCGGCTCGCGAGGACGCTCGCCCCACTGGCTCATCATTCAGCGCACTCAGCGCCTTCAGCATGTCGGTGTAGTAGCTGAAGGGCAGCGAGGGATGCAGCCCGCCGACGATGTGCAGCTCGGTGATGCCGAGCTTCAGCGCTTCGCGCGCCTTCTCGACCATCTGCGGGATGGAGAGCTCAAAGCCGTCGGCATCGCGCTTCTTGCGGGCGAACGAGCAGAACTGGCAGCTCAGGATGCAGTAGTTGGAATAGTTGAGGTAGCGGTTGACGATGTAGCTGGCGCGGTTGCCCACCTTCTTCTGCCGCGCGAGGTCGGCAATGGCGCCGAGCGCGTTGAGGTCCTTGGATTCAAACAGGCGCAAGGCGTCCGCCTCGGTGATGCGTTCGCCGGCGGCAACTTTCTCGTGCAGATCGCGGAGCTCACTGCGCTGAACAAAAAAATTCATCCCGGATATTAAAGCAGCTTTGGCGCGCCAACGCAAACGCCTACGTTTTCCGCCGGCGCCGCTGCCACCAAGCCCAACCGAGGCTTTGCAGCAGCACCGGCACAAAGACGATGCTGTAAAACACCACGCGGGTGCGGGGGTCGTCAATGTTGAGCCAGTGATGGCGGAGAAAGAAATCGCGGGCCACGGCATCGTTAGCATGCTGGGCCAGCGCCACCCCGCCCACGGCCAGTTCGCGGGCCACGGCCACGCCGCCAATTGCCGCGTGCCAGGCCAGCGCCAGACCGCCCGAGGCCACCAGGCCGATGGCGCCCCCGCCCAGGGCCACCCCACTCACCACCAAACCGCCAACGCCCAACAAACCGAAGCTGAATCCGCCCAAGGAAATCAGGCCCACGCTCGCGCCACCAAAACTGATGCCGCCCACCGCCAGGCCGCCGCTGGCAAACAAAATCCCGCAAGCCATATCCCCAATGGCAATCCAACCCACCGCCGGGCGCAGCTTTTCTCCCGGTTTCCGGCCCGTGCGGATGTGTACCAGCGGCAGGCCCAGCAATGTCGTGCGGCTGCGATATTCCCACGGGGCAAACGCCGCCAGTTGCGCCCGGTCACGGGCAAACGCCTCCGGGTGCGACTGCATTTCCTCCCGACGCATCCGGGCAAACTTCTGGCTGAAACGCCACGCGGTGATGAAAATGAAAGCGGCGAAGCCCGCAGTGACAACAAACCCCGCGCCCAGTACCAGGACCGGGCTCTGTTTCCAAAACGGCAACGCGAAGAAGATCAGCCCCAATAGGGCAATCATGAAAACCACTATGCCGATAAACAGGCCCGTGAGATAGCGCTTCATGTAGGCAAGCTCCCGGGGTGTACGGGTGGTCTTGAGACTGGACCGCATGCCGATATACCCACCCAACCCGCCGAGCAACGGTCCGGCCAAAGCCGCCAGTACGGAAAGAAAACTGGCGCCGGTGACCGCCGCGCCGCTCTTGGCCACCACGGCGGTGGCCGTGGCCGCCTTGGCCGAAGTGGTGAGCGCCACCGGCAACGCCGCCAGCACGCCCAGGGTAAACATCTTGCCGGGCGCGGTCCGCTCCAGCGTGGCGGCGACAAATGCGGCCATTTCTACGGTCAGCAGCTTGCGCCCGCGCAACAGCCGCTGCCGCACATTCTCCTCGGACAGCTCCAGCTTTTCCGCGACCGCCGCCACCGACTTGTTTTCGCGGTAGAACAGCACGAGCGGTTCGCGATAGGTCTCCGGAATGTTGGCCAGCGCCCGCCACAACAGCGCGTGTTCCTCGTTGCTGATGGTCTGCTCCGGCGGCAGCGGCGCGGAGGTGGGCGTGTCATGAACGGCATCCAGCGGCTCCGCGGCATGACTCGGTTCGCGGCGATGCCGGCGCAGCCAGTTGTGGGTGAGGTTGCGGGCGATGCTGCACAGCCAGGCGCGCAATCGGGCCGGCTCGCGCAACGTGGCCAGTTGCTTCCACGCCGCGACAAAGGTTTCCTGCGCGATGTCTTCGCTATGGGTCACGCTGCCGGTGGTGCTGTAGGCCAGCGAACAGATCAAGGCCTGATAGCGCGTCACAATCTCCCCAAAGGCGTCGCGGTTACCCGCCAGGCTGGCAGCCACCAGCGCGGCGTCATCCATCGGCATTGCGGTCAAGGTTGAAGTCATCATACTGCCAACAAGTGCCTCAATCCGCCCCCGAGGTGACAAAATAAATGGCCGGGCCGATGGACGGCATCATCGCCCGAAAACGGGAATGCTCCGTTCGCCTTGGCTGACAAAAAACCCCATGACGAAGCCAAACGAACCCAAATTGAAATAGCGCCATTTTTACTCTTAAGAATAACATAGTCAGCCATATACAACAACAATAGCCGCAAAACAAATTGGGTTCGTTTGGTAATTTGACTTTTGCGGACGGCCCAGATAAATGCGGAATTCGGAGTGCGGAGTGCGGAATGGGAACAGGGCTTGCCGCGCCAGGCGGGCCTGCCTGCGTAATCTGGTAGGGCAAAGTTGTGCTTTGCCCTGACTTTGCTGGAGCGCGGACGGCTCGCCCACTCCGGGGGAGAAGGTCGGGATGAGGGGGCCACGGCTTCGCCGACGACTTGCCCGGTTGGCTCATAAAACTGGTTTGATCCGGTTTGATTCGGCCGGATTTCACGGTTGTTCCGCAGCGCGGCTGGCTCGACGACGCGTCCCATAAAGCTGCGGAGCAGCGCAAGGAAGTAGCCCACGGCGCGAGCCGTGGGTTGAGCCAAGCAAGCCCACCAAGCCCCAGCCGGGGCGAACGAATTCTCCGGCGATGATTGCAGAGTTAGGATCGCGGATTGCAGAACCCTTCCGCGCAGCGCCGGGTTATTCTGCATTCTGCCTGCAGCATTCGGCATTGTCCCCCTCTCGGCCCGCCGGCCGGCGCTGGTTGCGCCACTACGCATACCGCCGGACAGTATGCCACACGAAACGCCCGGAGGGATGCGAAAAATGCTCCCAAAGTGCGATTGTTTTAAACAACTCCCGCCGTCTGATTTTAACCGAGAGGACGGAGACCATTATATCGGGATGCTCCAAGGCCTTGGCTCGGTAACGAGAGGGAACAGAATTATGGCTTCGGCCGTTTCAGGAGCAGGGTCACGTAGGGGGAATCGCCTCTTTGCAGGAC
>DATJIU010000052.1:0-6753 GCA_035492855.1 Dongiaceae bacterium
TAGGCTGCCGGACGTGAGTTTTGTTGCTGAATTCAATGCCCTGCCCCTGGCCACGTTGCAGGAGCGGTCGCTCCACTGCGGAGTGGCGGCCGCCCGCGAAAGCCTCACCAAAGAGAAGCTGACGCTGACCGATTTTGCCCAGTTGATTTCTCCCGCTGCCGCGGAGCTGTTGGAGCCGATGGGCCGGCGGTCGCACGCACTCACCCAGCAGCGCTTCGGCAAGGTCATCCGCCTGTTCGCCCCGCTGTATCTTTCCAACGAGTGCATCAACAACTGCAAGTATTGCGGGTTTTCGCGCGACAATTCCATTTTGCGCGTGACGCTTTCGCTGGAGGAAGTGCGGCGCGAGGCCCGGGAAATCCAGCGCCAGGGATTCCGCAACGTACTGCTGGTGGCGGGGGAGCATCCCAAATTTGTTTCCTCGAATTATCTGCGCGATTGCGTGGCGGCGTTGCACGCCGAGGTGCCCAGTGTTTCGCTGGAGGTGGGGCCCATGGAAATCGCCGATTACCGCACCCTCGTGGCCGCCGGGGCGGACGGCTTGGTGGTGTATCAGGAAACTTACGACCGCGCGGTCTATGACGAGATGCACACCGCCGGGCCCAAGCGGGATTTTGATTACCGCGTCACGACGCCCGAGCGCGCCTATGCGGCGGGCTTCCGCCGGCTGGGCATCAGCCCGCTGTACGGCCTGGCCGACTGGCGGTTTGAAGCCCTGAGCGTGGCGGCGCACGCGGCTTACCTGCTGCGGCATTGCTGGAAAGCGCAGGTGACGATTTCCCTGCCGCGACTGCGGCCTTGCGCGGGCGAGTTCCAGCCGCGCACCCACATGACGGACCGCGAACTGGTGCAACTGGTCTGCGCGTTCCGCATCCTGTTTCCGGACGTCGGCCTGGTGCTCTCCACCCGCGAACCGGCGAAGTTGCGCGACGGCCTGATTCCGCTGGGCATTACGATGATGAGCGCCGGCAGCCACACGGAACCGGGCGGTTACACCGGGGCCGGCAAGGAGAAGATTCACCACACCGAACGCGGCCGGATTGTGGAACTCGCCGCGGGCGCCAGCGAGTGGGCGCCGGTGGAAAATCACGCCACCAACGCCACCGGCCAGTTCAATATCGCCGATGAACGCCCGGCGGACGAGGTGGCCCGGCTCATCCAGCGCCTCGGTTACGAACCGGTGTGGAAAGATTGGGACGCCGCCCTGACCACTTAAGCTCCATGGCCGCAGCTTCCAGTCACGTCATCGCCAACGGCAAAACCGTAGCCGCCACCCTTCCCTGCACGCTGGAGGAATTTCTGGTGGCGCAGGAACTCCTGCCGCGCAGCGTGGTGGTGGAGCACAACGGCGAAGCGGTGGCGCCCTCTGAATTTCCCCGCCGGCCGCTGCATGCCGGTGACCGGCTGGAAATCGTCAAAATCGTGGCCGGCGGCTGAGCTTCGTTTGCCCCGGTTGCCCCCAGGATAAGCCGCCGCCCGGGATTTTTTTGCCCCTAGGCTTGTCTCATTTTTCATTTTTTGTTTAATGGGTTCATGAGGATGTCATTTGATAAATTCTACCGCGGCTTTCTGGTGCTGCTCGGGGTCACCCTGTTATGGTCGGTGTGGAACTTGTCGGCCCAAAATGCCACCAAGACTCCGGCCCCGGCCAAAACAGAGCTGACAAGCGGTGCGGTGACCAACGCCGACGGCACCAATGCGGTTGCGAGCCAGGCGGCGGCGGACCAGGATGCCAAAGCCATGGCCACCCCGGACTGGGTCAAGTCCCTGACCCAGGACTATCCCTTCCTCAAAATCCCCATCCTGGGTAATGAACTGTGGAAATACCTGTTCTCGCTGGTGTACATCATCCTGGCGTTCTACATCTCCAAGTTCCTCGACTACCTCACCCGGGTCTGGCTGAAAAAATGGGCGGAGAAGACCGAAACGAAGTTCGATGACCTGTTGCTGGAGCTGCTCAACGGCCCCATCAAGGTGGTGGCGTTTGTCATTTTCCTGCGCATCGGCCTGGAAGTCTTCCAGTGGCCGCCGGTGGTGCAGGAAATCCTGACCAAGGGTTTCAAGATCATCGTGGCCATCACCCTCACCTACATGGTGCTCAAGCTAATTGACCTGTTGATGGGTTATTGGCACCAACGGGTGGCGGCCCAGGAAAACCAGGCGTTCAACCACCAGCTGTTTCCCATTATCCGTAAAAGCCTGAAAGTATTCGTCATCGTGGTAGCCACGCTGGTGACCCTGGATAACCTGCAGGTGAACATCATGGGTTTCATCGCTTCGCTGTCCATCGGCGGCCTGGCCGTGGGCCTGGCGGCGCAGGACACCCTAGCCAATGTGTTCGGCGCCGTGGCCATCTTCCTGGACAAGCCCTTCAAGATTGGCGACCGCATCCAGGTGGAAAGCGCCGACGGACCGGTGGAAAGCATTGGCCTGCGCAGCACGCGCATCCGCAACCTGGACGGCCACCTCATCACCATTCCCAACAAGACGATGGGCAACGCCATCATCACCAACATCGCCGCCCGTCCCAACATCAAGACGGTGATGAACATCGGCATCACCTACGATACTCCGGCGGAAAAGGTGAAGCTGGCCCTGAAGATCCTTCAGGAAATTTACCGCGCCGACGAAATGACCGGCGACCTGGTCATCAGCTTCAACCAGTTTGCCGATTCCTCGCTGAACCTGCTGGTGGTGCACTGGTGGAAATCCACCGATTACCTGGCCTACCTGGCCGGAATGCAGCGGTTCAACCTGGAGATCAAGGAACGGTTCGATGCTGCGGGCATCGGCTTTGCCTTCCCGTCGCGGACGGTGTACCTGAAGCAGGATTCAGAGTGGCGCTTGCTGGGTGCGGGCCCGGAAAAGCCCGCCGCCAGTTAATCGGAACTCCGGCGGGTAAAAGAGCGCTGTAACCGGTTCTCCGGGGGCGCCGGTCAGAAGTTATTTCGCCGGGGCCGGCGCGGGCATGGCGGGCGGGAAATTGGTCAGCACCCCGTACTTGGCCAGAATGGGCGCGAAGTCTGGATTGGTCCGGGCGTATTTCTGAAGATCACCAATAAACGCCTTCAGCCGCGGTTCAATCTTGGCATGATAGTCGGCCAGTTCTTTATCGGCTCTGGACACATTGCGGCTGTATTCAGAAACCTGATGCGTCAAGTATAAGCCAATACCGGCTCCCATCATAAGCAGCGAGCAAAGGAAAATCACCAACAGCATCCGGGACGTCTGCGGTACTTGGGGGGCAACAGTCTCGTTCATGGCTTTATCTCTTGGGGGTAACGGCGGCATTCGGGTTAACGCCCACCGAGATTAAAATGGGATCAAGTGCCGTGGCATTATGCTGCTGGCGATACTCCAAACTCTCGCTGGCGAGCGCCGCACCAATGGCTCGCGCCTGCTGGGAGGCCGCTAATTGTGGGGACAATTTTTGGGCATGCTTGTAATTTTGGTGGTAGACGACGCCCAAAGCCAAAATTGCTGCCGAACCGAGAAAGAGCGCTCCCACCAGCGCGGAAATCAACGGGTCTTTTTGCATAACGAGACCGGACTATAACGGCTCCATCCCGGTTGTCCAACCGGATTTTGCCCGTTTTGGGAGTTTAATCCCAGACCCGGTAGGGAATGCCATCGCGTTCCAGGAAGGTGCCGCAACGGGGACAGCGCCCCGGATTGGTCCACAACTCGATTTCGTGATGGCTGGAGCCCGGACAGCGCGGCTTAAATTGCAGCCATTGGGTCCGCGGCGGCTGGCCATACAGCAACATCGGCGGCAGATGATTTTTGGGCTCGGGCAGCAGCTTGGAATTGGCCGGCGGCGCCGGTTCGGCCTCCGCCACCCGCACCCGGATGGCCACGTCGTACAATGCCCGGCAATCCCGGCACCAGATGGTCCGGGTCTCGCAGTGAAACCCCTGCGCTTCGCCGCCCGTCACCCGGGCCCGATACTCGCAACGCGGACAGGTATACGTGTAAACGCGTCCCATGGGCTTGGCGGTAAATTCTCATTTTTTGGCCGCGGGTGGAACAAAAAAATTCCATGTTCCTTCCGGGAATCCGCGGCTAGAATGCGACCATGAAAATTGAAGCCCTGCATGTCGGCCTGAAGGTCCGCCACCCGCAATATGGGGTGGGCGTGGTCAAAACCATTGCCGAAACCACCGCCGATGTTTTGTTTGACGACGGCCGCCGCACCGTGGCCCCGGATGCCGCCGGATTGGAACCCGCCGAACCTCAGGCCGCCATCGGCGGTCTGAGCATGCCCCTGCAACAATTTGTCGAGCAAACCCTGGCCGCCGCCATTGCGCGGCTGGGCTTGGAAAAACCCGACAGCGTGGCCGGTGAACTGGCCGCCCGCTGGCATAATGGCCGGGTGGTGCTGCATCCCTCCGACCCCACCCTGCAAACCAAGGAAGTGCCGCTGGATGTCTTCTTCCACAAAATCGTGATGGTGCGCAACAACCTCCGCGTGCTGGAACAGAAGATCAACGCCCACGAAAAGTTGTCCGATGCCGAAAAGGTGGAGATGCAGCAGTACATCACCCGCAGCTACGGTTCCTTCACCACCTTCAACGTCCTGTTCAAAGAAAAGGAAGACCAGTTTTAACCGCGCCGGTCGAGTGTCGGGCTGAATTGTTTATGAATCCGGAAACCGTCCTTATCACCGGCGCCTCCTCGGGCATTGGCTGGGAACTGGCCAAATGTTTTGCCGCCGATGGCGCCCGGCTCATCCTGGTGGCGCGCAGCACGCCGGCCCTGGAATCGCTGGCGGCGGAGCTGCGGCACTCGTTCAAGGTGGAGGTCCGGGTGGTCACCGCCGACCTGCGGCTGCGGGAGACTCCGGCCCGGATGTTCGCCGCCTTGAACGCCGCCGGGGTGACCGTGGACGTGCTGGTGAACAACGCCGGGTTTGGCACGCACGGCCATTTTGCCGAACTGCCCCTGGACCGGCAACTCGACATGATACAGGTCAATGTCACCGCACTCATGCACCTGACCGGGCTTTTCCTGCCCGGCATGCTGGAGCGCCGGCGCGGCGGCGTGCTGAACATTGCTTCCACCGCGGCGTTTCAGCCGGGACCGCGCATGGCCGTTTATTACGCCACCAAGGCGCACGTGCTGTCGTTCGGCGAGGCACTCGCGGAAGAGCTCACCGGCACGGGCGTGACGGTCACCACCGTCTGCCCCGGCCCCACCAAGACCAATTTCGGCAACGTGGCCAACTTCCGCGGCTCGGACTCGTTGTTGCGCGGCGCCATGACCGCCGCCGCCGTGGCCGAACACGCGCATCGCGCGTTCCGCCGGAAACGCGTGATGGCCATTTCCGGCTTTTCCAACCGGCTGCTCACCGTGGTGGTGCGCGGCCTGCCCCGGCTGGTGGTCCGCAAAATTGTGAAATGGCTCATCACCATCCGCAAACCGGTGCGGGAAAGCTGAGGCGGTTCGGCTCGACTCTTTACCGCCCCCTGCTAGCCTGAATCCGTGAAGCTGTTGTCATCTTTGCTGTGGTTTTTTCTGGCGGCCAGCCTGGTCGGGGCGGCGGATGAAAAATCGGCCCCGCCCCCGGACGCCGCCACCGCCACCAACGAGGTCATTGAGACGGAATACCAGAAGGTGCTCGCCTTGGACGATGCCGCCCAGACGGAGGTGGACCAGTGGATCCGCGAGAATCAGGCGTTTCGGGCCCAGGGCGGCGGAGTGCCGGACGCGGAATTGAACCGCCGCATCGCGGAACGCCGGGCGCCGGTACAGCAGGCATATCTGAATTTCCTCACGGCGCATCCCAATCACGCCCGCGCCCACGTCAGCTACGGCAGTTTCCTGAATGACACCACCGATGCCGCCGCCGCCCTGGCGCAATGGGAGATAGCCCGGGGGTTGGACCCTTCCATCCCCGCCGTCTGGAACAACCTGGCCAACTACTACGCGGAAAACGGGCCCACCACCAACGCCTTTGCGGATTATGCCAAGGCCATCGAACTCAATCCACATGAACCGCTGTATTACCACAACCTGGGCCGGGTGATTTATTTGTTCAACCAGGAGGCCGCGGGATATTTCCACCTTACCGAAGCCGAGACCTTCGCCAAGGTGCTGACCCTGTATCGCCAGGCGCAACAACTGGCTCCGGATGATTTCCCGCTGGCGTCGGACATTGCGCAAACGTACAACGCCATCCGCCCTTTTCCGGCCGATGCCGCCTTGCAGGCCTGGAATGACGCCCTGCGACTGGCCCACGATGACGTGGAACGCGAAGGCGTGCGACTGCACCTGGCCCGCATAAAGATCCAGACCGGCGCCCTGGACGCCGCCCGCACCCAGTTGACGGCGGTGACCAATGCCATGTACGCCTCGCTGAAAGCAAAACTGCTGGCCGACCTGGAGTTGAAAGCGAATCCCGCCGCGGCCACCAATGCCCCGGCTGCAACCTCAACTTCGGCAATGCCTGCCAGCGCCGCCACCAATGCGGCCACCTCACCGCAACAGTGATACTTGGCGGCCGCGCGCCTGCTGATGGGTCGCCAAGCCATTGTCCGGGGTACCAACTGGCATGGCCCGAGGCAATCTCCCGTCTGCAATCATTTGCTCCCTTGCCTCGCTTAACGAGAGCCCGGGCGAGGAGTGAAAATTTTTGGCTCAATGTCCTCCATTGCCCCGTGCGACGCAGGGGAAGCAGCTGCGGTTTTATTTCGCATTGCGCCGGAATCGGCAAATGAATTGTCCCCTTTCTTTGCCCGGCGCACACTTATCACC
>DATJIU010000053.1:0-12278 GCA_035492855.1 Dongiaceae bacterium
TCTCGGGGCACAACCCGAGGGCCCGGCGGGATGCCGGTCTTGCTGGAATCGGGCCACAGGCCCGACACTACACCGGCCCAAGGGCCGGCTCTGGTTGCGCTTTTTCGCATACCGGAAAGCATTCTATCACCCTCTTGGAAAGCATGTGGTTTAATGGTGAACTCAATTTTTTGGGCAAAAAAAATGCGAAGCCGGCTATTCAAAATGCTTCCGGGAAAGCGAGTTGCAAATTTGAGAAATGAAAAAACCGCAAAATCATTGTTAAAACAAAATGCACGAGGAACCCCAAAGTAACCCAGAAAACCAAGGTGGGAAAAAACCTCACGCCAAGGACGCCGAGGACGCCAAGGGGGATGATTCTCCGGGCGCCAGTTAATATCGATCCGGAGACGGCGGGAATCTTATTATTCGGAAGGGGGAGGTTCTAGCCCTCCGGTTGAATTTGTGACCAGTCCCGAGGAATTCCCGTCACCGCCCCGGCTCGGGCGGCAGGGCCGGCAGTCCCCTGCCCGCCGGGAGCATGGCCAAACGAAGCAACTGGGCCCCGAGACCCAACGACCACGGCGCTTAGTTTTTGAGGTCCGGAAACATTTTTTCCGAACAATCGGGACACAAGCCATGAGTAAACGTGGCGTCGGTATGCTCGGTCACATAGGCTTCCACCTGGCTCCAGTAACCCTGATCATTCCGCACGCGCTTGCAGTGGGCGCAAATGGGCAGCATGCCCGCGAGCGTCTTCACATTGGCCACGGCGTCCGCCAGCTTGGCCGACACCCGGCGCAGTTCCAAATTATAGATGACCTGCCGCGCCAGCCGCGTCAGGCAATCGCGCTGCTCCGGCCGGAGCCGGCGCGGTTTCTGGTCGGTCACACACAACGACCCCAGGGCATGGCCGCCGGAAGTCAGCAAGGGCGCGCCGGCATAAAACCGGATGTTGGGCGCCTGCGTTACCAGCGGGCTGCTGGCAAACCGCTGGTCGAGTTGCGCATCCTCCACCTCCATGATGCTGGGCTCCAGGATGGTGTACGCGCAAAAAGCATGCTCGCGCGGCGTTTCCTGCTGCGTCCCGCCCCGGCGGGATTTGAACCATTGCCGTTCGCCATCCACCAACGACATGAAGGCGGTGGGGGTGCCGCAAATATAGGCGGCCAGTTGCACAATATCGTCAAATGCCTGCTCGGGCGCCGTGTCGAGAATGTCATACTCGATCAAGGCTTGCAAACGGGCGGCCTCGTTCTTCGGCAAAGGGATTCTCATTTAGCGCTTAAGATAGCCTTCTTCGGTATTATTTTCAATGCGATTGGGTTTCAGGGGCCGAAGGGCCGCAGTGGAACCCGCGCCGCAGGACCGGCCCGCCGGGGCAGCAAACCAAAAAAAAGGAACCGGGTGGAGACACCCGGTTCCTCTGGACTAAACTGGATCAGACGCTCTTAATTCGAGGCCCGATAGAACATCTTGCCTGCGGCACCGGTCGGGACCGTGTACGGGCTCGAGGCGCCGGACACAGGTTGATAGGTGCCGGTGACAGTCGCACTGGATTGCAGCACGCCCGTGTAGGTGATGACATAGGAACCGCCCTGTTTGCTGATGCTGATCGTCGGCGCCGGCAGCACCGTGACCGCGCGATAGGCTTGCAGCGAAGAAGCCACCGCCGAATCATCAATCAGGACCATATTGGTCGCGCCAAGCGCCACGCCGTCATAACCTTCGTAGTTCTGCCACTCCAATCCGGAGCCGCCGCCGCCCTGAACTTTGGTCAGGTGGAGCGGATAAGCGCCGGCGGCGGGAATGATGACCGGAATGTCAATGCGACCCATGCCTTTGCCATAATCCGCGGAGCCCCAGACCTGGCTTTCGCTCGCGCCAATCGTGGCCGTGAGGTCGGTATTGGTAATCCAGGTATCCCGTTCGCCACCAAAACCGTTCACCATGATCGTGGGGATGGTGATCGGGGCCGGCGCGGTGCCGGTCATGACGTAGGGCAACCCAAAGGCCGGGGACCAAACATCAATGAACGCCAGGGCGCCGTTGGTTTGGGCGATATAGCAGAGCATCGCATCGCTGAGGCCGTAAAGGCCGCCGTCAATGGCGACAATCTTGCCGGTCAGGTTGGTCGCCTGGCCCAGCGTGTAGTTGTTGGTGGAGAGGAAAACCACCGGGGCAGTGATGGGACTGACCGGCGGGTTCGTGCCGATACCGCCATTGCCGTACAAGGTATCGCTGACCACGGCCGCGACATCGCGATTCACGTGAGCGCCCTGGATGTGCAGGACCTGGCGGGCCAGGCCGAGACCCGGGCTGAGGCGGAAGCCGTCGTCGCTGCTGACACTCATCCGGTAGTAGCCGGGCGACGGGAAGACGACATATCCGTCAAACCACTCCGCGTAGTTATTGACCGATACAGTCACCCCTGGAAGACCCGGCGTGACCGCGTCGTAGGTAAAGTCGCCAGCGCTGCTGACGTCATTGAAGTCCATGGGTCCCGTCCAATACCACATGTTGCTGGCGACCGACGGTCCGGAAGTGGTATCCACCGTGTTGGTGCCATACCAGGGGAACAGCGTGCCGGCGAGCAAGGCATTGGCCAGGTCAATCTGGGTGGGAATGCCGTCCCCGCCATCGCCGACCGTGCCCGGATCGAGCTGGGTGACATGCAGCACAAAGCCCGGCTGGGTGTTATCCACTCCGCTGGCGGCGACCGCCTGGCCGGCATTGGCCACCACGTAGGACTCGACCGTGAACGGCCAGGTGTTGCTGTGGGTCGTGCCCAAACTGTCGGACCAAACGAGCGTGGCCGTGTGCGCGGATCCGGAAGCCAGGGGCGCATTGAGGAAGTCGCGCTCCACGGTCGTTACGGCCCCGGCTTTGGTGATGCTTTGGGTGCCGAGCGCCGCGCCATCAATGGTGAACTGGATCGTGCCTTGACTGACCGTCGTCGCGCCGTCCGTCAACTGGACTACGGCCTTGTGCGGCAGCGCGTTGCCCTGGCCGACGTACGGATTGATCTGCGATACAAATGCGGGCAAGGCCGGCCCGCTGTAGAAGGCCTTCACGCCGGTGTCGTTGGTGCCACTGGGATCATTGATAAGGATTTTTGTGTTATTGGTGTCCACCATGAACCACTCGAGGTTGGAACCATTGCCACTGCCTTCGCCGGCGCCATTTTCATAAACGAGCCGGACGGGGTAGATGCCGGCGGTGGGCACCACAATGTCAAACAGGGTATCGGACGAGCCGCGCCCGCCATTATACCGGCCGAGTTCCGTGGCCAGGCGGTCGCGCGGGTTCGCGCCTTCGGTAACGGCAAAACCGTCATCGCTATTGACTCCCATCGTGTAAACGCCGGGGTGGTCGAACTGGAGGTAAGTCAGGAATTCCAGGGCGATGCTGCCGGTGAGACCGTTGGCGCCGGGAATGCCGGGGAAAGCCGTATCGGGGTAGTCCGGGCTTTTGAAGTTGCCGCTATCCGTGTAGCCGTCATATAGGCCCCAGAGGTTGAAGTTGACGACATCGGTGTAGTCAATATAGCCGCCGTCAGTGGCGGTGCTTAAATCGGCATTGTTGGTGCCGTGCAGGCCCATAAGCTGTTCCTGCATCCAATAGACCGCGTTGGGCTCGCCCACACCAGCCTGATTCGGCGACTGCCAGGGCAGCAGCCGGTAGCCGGGGAGGCTGGTATTCACGCCGGTGACGGCATCGGTGCCGGGGAGGACATGGTAAACGGGAACGGTGAAGGAGCGCGTGGCGCCCAACGAGTTCGCCAGCGTATCCTTGAACGAAACCACGAGCTGGTTGGTGGAACCCGAGGCCAGCAAGGTGGGAAACTCGTGATACGTCACGGTGGTGATTGTCCCGGATTTGGTAATGGAAGAGGGCGCGGGCGTAATGGCATTGCCGCCATTGATGGTGAATGAAATGGTATTCGGGTCCACCACGCTGGGACCGGAATCATAAATCGTGAATTTTACCCCGTCGCTCAAGCCGGTGATGGGGCCCAATGCGGCCAGAACGGTGTAAGTCGTGATCGAGATGTTATCAATGTCCTGATTCTGATTGTACCCCCCGGTACGGCCCGCCACGAGGAGCTGGCCCGGCCCGGGAACATAGCCCGTGGCGTGATCAACCAAGATATGGGCGCCCTTCCAATACACATTGAGGATGCCATTGGTGTTCAGATCCACGATCAGATGCGCCCAGCCGAGGACGTCCGGATTGCCGGTGCCGTCATTCGGTCCGGTCTGGATCGAGGTGGGGTCGGTGACCGAGCCGTTGAGGGTGGGCATGGCGAAGGTTTGCAACGCACCATCCACGCGGATATCCATGCCAATCGGGTCATTGCCATCATTCGAGAAGGCGTCAAAACCGATCCCAATGCCGGTCTTGGTGCCTTCTTCCGGCCCCTGGCCGTTGCCGCCGCCGGCGTCCTGACCCCAGTTGCCATTATTGTCCGGAGCCGTCAGCACCGGATCTGAGGCCCGCGCATAGTTAATGCTAAAGCCATCCGCCACCGGATTCGAGCCATTGCCCACGCGCACATCGGCCTCCAGGTGCAGGCCGCCGACGATGGCGCCGTTATCAATGTCCGCAAACACAATCGCGCCCACTTTGCTGTTCTGCGCGGGGGTGATTTCGAGAAAACCATCAGCGGTGTTCGTCCCATAGCCCACCCCATCGATGGGATTCCAGAGCGCGGAGCCAAATAATGTGGCCTGGCCGCCGGCAGTGGGGTCACTGTTGAAGTCAAACAAGGCGGTACCTGCGTGCGCCATGCTGGCCGCGGCAAGTCCCAAACCTACGAGGTAACGTACGTATTTTTGCATGAGTTATTACTTCTTTTTTATTATTTTTTTACGAGCAGGTTGCCCGCTTCCTCTGATTTCCAAGCCCGCCAAAAAACAACACCGGGTGAAAAAGTCGGCGGCAACTTGTGCCGACGACGGTACACGAAGAGATTGTTATCTGGTGGAGGTATGACTTGGAAGCATCTTGAACCCATCACATTTTTTTTCAAGAAAAATTTTCCAGTGGCTCACCGGAAGCAGGTTTTTTTCAGACGGATGACTACAGCGTTTAGCAGGAGATTAACAGGACATAAATAAATGGCCATAAATTCTCTGGTTTGCGGCGGCGATGTGGTGCAGGGTGGCGGGGTAACGTTATGAAATCCCTGACCGAGCATCTCTGGTTTGAAGTCCCCAAGCGGCGGGGCTTCGTTAATATCACCGAAACAGTGGAAGCGCTGGTGCAAAAAAGCGGCGTGTCAGAGGGCCTGTGTCTGGTGAACGCGATGCACATCACCGCCTCGGTGTTCATCAATGATGCGGAGGACGGCCTGTTGCACGATTATGAAGTGTGGCTGGAAAAACTGGCGCCGCACGAACCGGTGGGCCAGTATCACCACAACCGCACCGGCGAGGACAACGCCGATGCCCACTTGAAGCGCCAGGTCATGGGCCGGGAGGTGGTGGTGGCCATCACCAAGGGCAAACTGGATTTCGGCCCCTGGGAACAAATTTTTTACGGGGAGTTCGACGGTCACCGCCGCAAGCGCGCGCTGGTGAAAATCATCGGAGAATGATTACACCCAACCGGGGCCGCCATTTTCCATTTTTTTCCGCCGCCGCAAATTGACAACCTCCGGCCGATGAACCGGAAATCCCGCGGCGTCCTAGTCTGCTTCGGTGCTGGATTGAGCGGCCGGTTTTGAGACGGGGGTTTGGATTTCGTTGAGCAACGTTGGCTCCCCGTAAACTTTCAACTGGTCCCCCTGCTGTTGCAGCCATTGGTCCAGCACGGCGCGCAAGCGGGGCAGCACGGTGGGATCCGGCGGGTGGGCGGCCAGGTTGTGCTGTTCCCACGGGTCGTTGATCATATCGTACAATTCTTCCGCCGGCCGTTCCGTGTAGCGGCGCACCTTGGTGGCTGCGGCCGCATCCGTCTGGGCCTTTTGCACCCAGGAATGCCAGTAGCCGCCGTCGTCCACATTGGAGGTGATGTGCGAGGTGAATTTGAATTCCGGATGCAGGTTGCGGATGTATTTCCAGCGTTCGTCGCGGACGCAGCGCGAGGGATAGACGTTCTTGTTGCCGTCACCGCTGTGGGTGGCAAAAATGTAATGGCGGAACTGGTTGGTCGCGCCGCGCAAAACCGCGGCAAACGACTGGCCGTCCAGGTTGGTCGGCGCGGCCCCGCCGGCCACCGATACCAGCGTGGGCAGCACATCCACCAGCGATACCATGGCCTTGGTGCGCGTGCCGGGAGCGATGTGGCCCGGCCACACGGCAATCATTGGGGTGCGGATGCCATCGTCGTAGAGGCACCATTTGCCAAAGGGCCATTGCGCGCCCTGGTCGGCGAACTGTAAGAAGAAAAAGTTGGCGCCGAACTTGTCCTGCGCGGTCTGGTAAATGAGGCCGAGTTCGGCATCCATACGGTCAATGGCGGCGTAGTAGCGGGCGCGATTGCGCTGGGTGAGCGGGGTTTCCACATGATTTTCCGGAATGGTCAGGGTTTTGGGATCGTGGCCTTCGTTGGTCAGCGGCCAGGGCACGTGCGGCCAGTTGGAACCCACGAATATGGCCAGCGGTTTGTCGCTCCTGCGATTCCGCAACCACTCGGCGGCGGCGAGGATGGCGATGTCTTCGTGGTAGCCGGTATGCTCGTAATGATCGAAGCCGTAGTCAGCGGTCTGGCTGTAATGGCCCACCTTGCCGAAGGCCACGACTTCATAGCCGAGCTCCTGCAAATAGGCGGGGAGTTTCTTGATGTCGGCGCGCGGTTCGCTGTGGTTGGGCTCGGCGCCGTTGCGGGCGGGCATGAGCCCGGTGAGCATGGCACCGCGACTCGGCGCGCAGGACGGCGAGGCGGCGAAGGCCAAGTCAAATGTCAGGCCCGCGGCGGCAATCGTGTCCATGTGTGGCGTGGCAATGTCCTTGGCGCCGTACACGGAGGAGTCGCGCAGGGTGTGATCGTCGGCGATGAACACTACGATGTTCGGCCGCGCGGGCGGGGCCGCTAACCCGGCATTCATGCCGGCCAAAACGAAAACAAACAGCAATCCGGTGAAGAGAATCCTAGGTTTCATAAATCAAGCCCCGCCTGAGAAAAACCATCCCCTGGCAAAAAAGGTGGTCGGGAACGCGAGCAGATTCCTCCCTTGCACGCGGTTTGCCAAGGTTTTGTTCGGCTGATGGATTGCTTTATAAAAGAAATGCCCGTGCTGCAAAATCGTCCATAGCGATGAGCCGGGGGGAAGCGGATGGGTGGGAGATTACAATTACGATTAAGCCCCAAAAAGAAGTGAGGGCCGGGACGCCTCGGCCCTCTGGAACAAGTTGGATGGGTTGCCAGTTCAGTTCGCCGGCAGCGCGCCGGGTCAGCGGCTCGCGGGCGGAGCCGGAGGGGCCGGCGGTTCCGGTGGCGCGACTGGCGCCGGGGGCGGCGGCGGATCCTGGGTGAGTTCGGTCAGCATGGGCGACACCTTGGTCCAGACTTCCTGAGGCACCTTTTCCTGCTGTTCGGAGGTTTCAATGGGGCCATCGAACAGCAGCTTGCCGGCGGCGTCATGCGCGGTGAGTTGCTTGGTGGGGTCGGCCACCACCACGTAGGTGCCGGTGTCGTCCTTTTTTACAATAGTACGGACCGTGGCACCGTCGTTCTTCACCACCACGGTGGCATCCCGGCTCAGCTTGACCCCGCCGTTGGCCAGCTTCCCCAGCTTTTCAAAGATGATGTCGAGGTTCAGATTGGACGCCGTCAGGTTGGCATTTTTAGCCTGTTGCAGGGCGTCTTGCACGACGCGCTGGGCGTTCTCCATGGCCTGTTTCATTTCGACTTTGATCCGGCCCTGATCGGCATCCAGGGCTTTTTTGAGATAGAAGAACCGCACGTCGTCGGGCGACGATTCCGTTCCCAGCATCCCCGCAGTGAGCGTCTTTTTTTCGAGCTTGGCGGAGGCGGACTCTTTCTTGCCGGCCCGGTAATACTTGATTTTCGCGCTGTCGCCGTCGGCATGCATCTGGACCAGCTTGCGCAACTGGGTGTTGTCCACGAGCATCTGCCCGTCCAGCTCCACAAGCACGTCGTTCTCCTGCAAACCGGCAGCGGCGGCCGGGCTGTTGGTGGCCACATAAGTCACCACCAGGCCCTCGCCGGGTTTCAGGGCGAGCTGCGCGGCGAGCGGTTTGGAAACCTCCTCCACGCCCACACCCAGCCAGACGGTTTCCGCCCCATTGGTGTCGCCATCCCGATAAACAAAGCGGCGATCCAAATAACGCGGGCCATCCACCGCGGCGAAACCGCCCCCACCACCCCCGCCGGTAGATCTGACATTCGGTTCGGCGGCAAAAATCATCTGCCCGCCGCCGCCGCCGTCAACCCTGACACTAGGTGTGGCGGTGAAGGTCACTTGCCGGCTGTCCGTGACCGGTTCCGCGCCCGCAGCCAAAACGCCGCCCAAAATCACCACCATAGCTGCTGCTTGCATGTATAATGTTTTTTTCATTGGTTCGATTGGTTAATAAATTTCAAAACGCACCGGGATGACTTCCACCCGCGGAACGGTCTGGGAAATGACCATGCCGTGCGCGGCATCGCGGATGACCACCCGGTCCTGCCATTCGCGGCAGCGGAACCGCACCGGTTCGCCGCCGGGCAACCGCTGCACGGTGTCGAATGACGCCACCAGCGAATGCCCCACCTCCACGGCGCTGGGCTTGAGCTCCCGGGCATCCGCCTGGCTGCCGCCGGGCGGCCGGGCCGTGAAGCACAGCACCACCGCTGCCACCGCCGCCGTACCCAAGGCCCACAGGCGCCAGCCGCGCCGCCAGGCAGGCCAAATAAAACCGGGCCGCGGGGCCGTCGCTCCCGGCGACGGTTTTTCCAGCGGTGCCGCCCGCAGCAGTTCCATCAGTTGCGGCGGCACGGGGGCTGGCGTCACCCGCCGCAGCCCGGTTTCAAATCGTTCGTCTTCGTTCATGCGAGCACCTCTTTGGTCAGCCGGCGCAGTTCCTCCAGCGCGTAACGGTAGCGCGAGGCGGCGGTGTCCGGAGGAATTTCCAGGGCCGCGGCAATCTCCGCGAAGGTCAGGTCGCCCCAGATTTTCAGGGTGACCACGTCCCGTTGCGGCGCCGGCAGCCGGTGCAACGCCTCCTGCAACAGCCGGGCGCGTTCCCGATCCTCAATTTCGGGAGCGAACCACTCCGGCGCGCCGGCTTCGTGCGCGGTCAGTTCCCGGTGCTGCCGGCGGTCCTGCCGCCGGGCGAGATCCACCGCCCGGCGGCGGATGAGCCCAAACACCAGTGCCGGGGCCGGCAGTCCGTCTCCTGCCTGCTTGCGCCAGGCTTCCACCACGGCGTCCTGCACGAGTTCCTGGGCGTCGGTTTCACACCGCGCCTGTTGCCGGGCGAAGAGCAGCAGTTTCGGCGCATATTGCGCCAGCCACTGGTCCCACGCCGCAGCCTCCATCGCATCCTGCTGGCAACCCTCGTTCACTCGATTCACTTCTTATAGCGTCACCGCTTGGGGTATTTGTCTAAATAAATGCGGCTGGATTCAAAAATAGGCGGACCGGGATGGTCCACCAAGAAACAAAGAAACCAAGAGCAGCCGGATTCTCGGGAATTGGCGCCGGAACGACCGGGCCACAATGGGGATGTGAGCAGCAAAGGCATTACGCGAGCGCGGCTCACGAGGACGCTTGCCCCACCGGGATCAGCAAGCGATGCGGGTCAAATCAGAGTTGCTGCCTCCGGCCGCAAGCCGGACGCTACACCAGTCAGGGCCTCACGGCGCTCGGCCCTCCGAAATGAACCACTATTGGGGAGTGGCTATTCCCACTCAATCGTGCCGGGCGGTTTGCTGGTGATGTCGAAGACGCAGCGGTTGACGCCTTTGACCTCGTTGATGATGCGGCTGGCGAGTTTTTCCAGCAGGTCGTAGGGCAGCTTCACCCAGTCGGCGGTCATGCCGTCCTGCGATTCCACGGCGCGGATGGCAATGGTGTAATCGTAGGTGCGTTCGTCGCCCATCACGCCCACGCTGCGTACGGGCAGCAGCACGGCGAAGCTCTGCCAGATTTTGTAATAGAGTCCGCTGGCCTTCATTTCCTCGACGACAATGGCGTCGGCATTGCGCAAAATTTCGCAGCGCGCGGGCGTGACTTCGCCCAGGATGCGCACCCCGAGGCCCGGGCCGGGAAACGGCTGGCGCCAGACAATTTCCTTGGGCAGGCCGAGTTCTTCTCCCAACAGCCGGACCTCATCCTTGAACAGGCATTTGAGCGGTTCGACGAGGGCAAATTTCATGCCCTTGGGCAGGCCGCCGACGTTGTGGTGGCTCTTGATGAGCGCCGCGGGATTGCCGGCGATGGGCACGGACTCAATGACGTCAGGATAGAGCGTACCCTGGGCCAGGAATTTGGCTTTGCCGGCGCGTTGGGTCGCCGCCTGGAAAACTTCGATGAACGTCTTGCCGATAATTTTGCGTTTGCGTTCCGGATCGGTCACGCCCTTGAGCTTGCGCAGGAACAATGCGGCGGAATTCTCGTATTGCAGCTTCAGTTTGAAATTGCGGCCAAAAACTTCCCGCACCACTTCCGCCTCCCGGGCGCGCAGCAGGCCGTTGTTCACAAAAATACAGGTGAGCTGGGGGCCGATGGCCTTGTGCAGCAACGCCGCCGCCACGCTGGAATCCACCCCACCGCTCAGGCCGAGGATGACCTGTTCCGAGCCGACCTTCGCGCGGATTTCCTCCACCGCCTGCTCGATGTAGTTGCGCATGGTCCAGTTTTTGCCGCAACCGCAGATGCCATGCACGAAGTTGGCCAGGATTTCCTTGCCTCGCGGGGTGTGGACGACCTCGGGATGAAATTGCAGGCCGAAGAATTTCTTCGGGCGGTTTTCAATGGCGGCATACTCGGAATTTTCGGTGACGGCCACCGGTTTGAAGCCGTTCGGAATCTTGGTGAGTTTGTCGCCGTGCGAATTCCAGACCTGGAGCGACTTGGGCAGGCGGGCGAACAGCGCGCACGAGGCGTCTTTGACCTTGAGGGTGCCCTTGCCATATTCGCGTTTCTGGCCCTTCTCCACCTTGCCGCCCAGAAATTGCGCGAGGAGTTGCACCCCGAAGCAGATGCCCAGCACCGGCACGCCGAGCGCGAAAATATTCTTGTCCGGCAACGGCGCATCCGGGGCATACACGCTGGAGGGGCCGCCGGAAAGGATGAGGCCGCTGGGTTTCATGGCGGCGATTTCCGGCGCCGGGGTGTCGTAGCGCACGATGGTGGAAAACACATTGCACTCCCGGACCCGCCGGGCAATGACCTGCGTGTACTGCGACCCGAAATCCAGAATGACGATTTGTTCGTTCATATCAGAAATAAAGGGTATGATTTGCCTTTCCGGCGCCTCCTTGGCGAGGAAAAACCGTCCGAACGTGCAAATATAAAACCGGGGGGCGGCCGCGTTATTGCTTGACCACTTTGACCTCGCCGGTCTCGGCGTTATACACCAGTTTCATGCCGTAGGGCGCCTCGGGGATTTTGCCGAGGTAATGCTTGGCCACCAGCTCGTTCAAGTCCTTGGGAAAATGCCCCTCGGCCTCGTTGTAATACATGACCGCCTGGTTGACCTGGACCACATCAATGGTCTTTTCCGCCGATTGCTTGCCTTTGTTCAGCGCGTCGAGGTAATTCACCGGGGCGGTGACGGTGTTGGAAACCGCCTGACTCACCTTGGATTGCTTGGAATTGTCGCCACAGCCGGCACAAACCAACCCCGCGGCGGCCAGCATCAGGAAGGTCGTTTTCATGGAGCGCAACCTACGCCCGCGGCCCGGAATTTCAAGCGGAAGTTGCGCCGTAAATTCCACACAAAATCCATTAAACCTGGCTGGTCGCGCGCGCGGAGTGCGGGCCGGTTCCAGCACCGCGCACTCTAAATTCAGGCCGGGAAGGACCTGCCTCACGCCAAGGACGCAAAACCAGAGTGGATTGATCAGTCAGACGCCCGCCCTCACCTAAATCCTCTCCCTCCAGGAGAGGACTTTTACCTGGCACGCTTTGAAATTCTACTTTGTCCGTTTGACCAATCCCACGCCGGGACTTTCCCAATAAGCGGCGGGCGTTTCACCCTCTCCTTGGCCGGAACGATTCAGATGGCGTTTGGTGGTGCTGCGGGTTGAAGCTGTGTTTTGTATGAAGAAACCAACCTCACCACACACAGGCAGCACGCACCAAACGGTGCTGAAGATTACCACGGCTACGGATACGCAGTCCATCC